>JAHHRJ010000020.1 GCA_020025885.1 Butyricicoccus sp.
GTGGCTGCTCGCTCCCTGCGAAAAATCCGTCAATTTCTCTATTTTCAAACAAGCTCTAAAGCAAATCTTTTTTCTTCATAAAAATCCAGGCACCAATACAGCCAATGACCGCAATGATGACTGGAACCCACCACCATGTTGCAAGCGGCAGTGCATTGCCCAAAATATTCATGCCATAGAAACCGAAGATAATGTTCGGGATGGTCATGAAAATGGTGATAATGGTCAGCACCTTCATAATACTGTTCATATCGTTGGATACGACTGAAGAATACGCTTCTCGCGTCCCACTAACGATACTCGAATAGATGGTCGCCATCTCATTCGCCTGACGAATCTCAATGAGTGCATCTTCCAAAAGATCGCGGTCATCTTCATACAGCTTGAGCACCCGCCCGCGGAGCACCTTTTCCATCGTGACCTCATTAGATTTAAGAGACGCAGAGAAATAGACGAGCGACTTAGACAAACCAAGCAAGCGAAACAGCTCTTCATTTTTAAGCGACTCATAAAGATGATTCTCAATGTGTGTAAAATCGCGTTCGATCATACGCAGATTTCGCAGGAAGAGTCCTGCGACACGCAATAGAATCTGGAGCACCAAACGTGTCCGAAGTGCTGTATGGATATCGCGCACCTTGTTCTGTGCAATGCCGCGCAGGACCGCGGTATCTTGCAGACAGACCGTAATGACCGTATCTGGCAAAACCACAATACCCATAGGCAAGGTTCCAAAGATCTTTGACTCATCCTGCTCCACGTTGCTTTCTTCTACCGTTGGGATATCCACGATGAGGAGAGTCTGTTCTTCTTCCACCTCTACACGGGAGCTTTCCTCTGGGTCAAGTGCCGCGCGGAGAAAATCTTCTTCTACATTATGTGCATCTAAAATAAACTTGATCTCATCCGATGAAGGACGCACCAAATTGATCCAACATCCGGATTCAAATGCTGGAACCTGTGCCACGCGTCCTGCATCAGATTTGAAATATTCAATCATACGCAAACCGCCTTTCAGCAGCGGTCAGCTTAGATCGGTGACACGCTGCAAACCATATTTCCGTTTTCGACTCGGCTCAGGGCCCACAGCCCATCACTTCCTTTCTTTATGATCCCTTTCATGCGGCAAAAACAGCCCTGTTTCAGGGCTGTTTTTACTTGTTCTAACGTACTTAGTTATTGTGATTGAAGATATCAATGATCGCCTTGAATGCATCATCTTCAATTTCAGACTGGGTTGGAGTGTGCGGCAGCGGCTGCTGGAATACCTGCGGCTGCTCCTGTGGTACCTGTGCAGCCTCTACTGGTGCTGCAACCGGAGCTGCTGCAACTGGCGGCTGTGCACGGAATGGAGTCTGTAAGCTGCTCTGTACAGCAGGTGCTCCCTGTGCTACGAAGTTCGGATTGATGCCTGCTATGGTCTTTCCATCCGGACCCTTTGCAGAGTCTGGAACGTTATCGAATCCAGTTGCAATGACAACGACACGCAGTTCATCATCCAGCTCCTCATCGATGGACGCACCGAAAATGATATGCGCTTCTGGATGTGCCGCAGCCTGTACCATACCAGCCGCTGTCTCGATCTCTTCCAGACCGATATCAGCCGAACCGCTGATGGAAAGAATGATGCCGCGTGCATTGTCAATAGAGGTTTCCAGAAGTGGGCTGGAAATTGCCATTTGAGCAGCCTCAGAAGCCTTGTCCTTTCCAGTTGCAGCACCTGTGCCGATATGTGCAAATCCAGCGTCCTTCATAACCGAGGTGACGTCAGCGAAATCAAGGTTAATGAAGCCCGGTACGGTAATCAGCTCAGAAATATTTGCAACTGCCTGGCGCAGTACGTTGTCTGCAATTTCAAATGCGTTCTTAAATGTAATCTTCTGCTCAGAAACAAACTTGAGACGCTCATTTGGGATAATAACCAGAGAGTCTACATTCTCGCGCATATTCTCGATGCCATAGAGCGCCTGATCGAGGCGCTTTTTGCCTTCAAAGGAGAATGGACGGGTCACCACACCAATGGTGAGCATACCCATAGACCGCGCAATTTCTGCAACGACAGGTGCTGCACCAGTGCCAGTGCCGCCGCCCATACCAGCAGTGATAAATACCATGTGTGCGCCTTCAAGTGCAGATGCAATTTCGTCCTTGCTTTCCTCTGCGGCCTTCTGTCCGCGCATTGGGTCGGAGCCTGCGCCCTGTCCCTTTGTGATCTTCTCGCCGATCTGGATCTTGATCGGAGCCAATGAATACTGAAGCGCCTGCTTATCTGTATTGATCGCGATAAACTCAACGCCCTGAATCCCATTTGAAATCATACGGTTGACTGCGTTATTGCCGCCGCCGCCGATGCCTACTACCTTAATATTGACCACATTGTCAAGTCCTGCTTCAAACTGAAATCCCATATTGCCGTCCTCCGTGTGTGTATTCGAAAATTTTCCTTATTTTCATATCTTGAAATCTTGATTCATGCACAGTTTTTTAAAAAGAAGCACACTGCCCCCATTTCTTTTCATTTTACCGCTTTTCCGCTTATTTTGCAAGATGTTACCGCTCACTTTGTGAAAAAAACTTACTTTTCCACACAACAGCAGCAAACAGTGTTTTTGAATCAGACTGCGCTTTCTCTGCATCATTCGTCCTCATCCTGCGCTTCTTCCTTCTGTGCTGTTGGGTTTTTGATGCGTTCGATCTCCATCTGCCCGCGCGCAGTTTTGAGCACATCTGCTTGTGACAGACTCATATTGGTAATTGCGCGGTCTCCAAGCGCTAAATTGATCGAACCACGGTCAGATGGTGTGAACTGATCTCCATGGATGAGTGCATCCAAAATCGCAAGTTTACGCGAAAGATCGCTGGTATCTCCCACACAGACTGCAAACCGTTCCTCGTACAAAAACCATATGTTATCGCTATCCTGCAAATTGTATAGCGTTGGCTTGCCCGCCATCCCCGCGGTCTCAAGTGCGTTAGCAAGTGTCTTGAGATCCTCTATCGCCTGCAAGTTATCTGCCATGAGAGGTTTTCCCGGCTCACCGCCGCTTGTGCGGATGCCCAGAACCTGTGCGATCTCCCTCGCACCATTCTGATCGGTTTGTTCGAGCACACGGCAGTCTTTATCCAGCACGAACCAGCCGCCGTGCATTCCATTCACCGCCGCAATCGGCAGCGCCTCCTTAATATGCACAACCATACGGTTTGGCAGATCGCGCTCTACCCAAACGCTTTCAAAAAATGGATACTGCTCCCGCAGACGTTTTTCGCCACCTTTTCTGTCGGAGAAAAAGAGGTTGTCTCCTTTCTTCAGCCCCAAAGTTGCCTGTACTTCCTCTTTGGAATAGCGTGACAATCCTTCAATATCGATCACTTCAATCTGAAAGAATGTTGTAACTGCCAAAACACCGCAGACGATACTGAGCAGAAACATGACGACCTTAAAGAGCTTTGCGCGGCGTTCCTTGCGCTTTGCAATTTTGCGTAGATGCAGAGATCGTTCCCGTTCTGTTCGTCCGGGTGCAATCGGACGCCGACTGCTCCCCTTTGTGCGCGGTGTGAGCTTTGTTGTGCGTCCGCTGGCGGTCGTTTCTCTACGCGGTGGGCTCGACTCTGTGCGGTGTCTGGGCTCATTTTCATTTTGTGCTGCTCCGATTGCTTGTCCCGCCGAGACGGGATCAGCAAAACGATCCATGCCGGTCCGCGCCTGACGCGCAGACCGACCAGAATCTGTATTCGCTTGCTTGGGCTGTTTCGCCATATTAAAACCTCACTGTTTGCGAATTATCAGGACAGAACACTCAAAATTTCCTGATAGATCTTTTCTCCCGCATCAAGCTGCGCCAGCTTTGCCGCTGCTCTGCCCATTGCCTCACGCTTTGCATCTTCTGCAAGCAGACGCTCGGTCATCTGAAGCAGCTTTTCCGGCGTTGCATCCTGCTCCAAAAGCACCTCACAAGCCCCTGCATGTTCCAGCGCTCGTGCATTTTTTTCCTGATGGTTCTCTGCCACATAAGGGGATGGCACCATGATTGATGCCCGTCCCAGTGCGCATAGCTCTCCAATGGTCGCTGCACCCGCACGACAGACGATGAGATCGGCAGCTGCCATATAGGAAGCCATATCATAAATATATTCTGTCAGTTCGATTGTGCCGCCTTCCAAAACTGCACCCTGTTCGCGTGCCATCTTAGGCAGCCACTGGAATGCCGCGGAGCCGGTCGCATGGACATGATGGAACTTCGTGCCCTTCTTACTTTCCAGTGCCAGCATCCCTGCCATATGTTCGTTCATATATTTTGCACCCATAGAGCCCCAGAACGATACGAGCAGCTTATCTTCTGGTGTAAGCCCCAGCTTTGCGCGTGCCTTTTCGCGCTCTGCAAAGACAATCTCTCCGCGTACTGGGGAACCTGTCAGAACGACCTTATCCCCGCCGCCAACCAGCTCTCTTGCTTCTTCAAAGCAGATAAGCACCTTATCCGCTTTCTTTGCCAGCATCTTGGTCGTAATACCCGGATACGCATTGACCTCCAGCAGCACGGTTGGAATTCCGAGCTTCTGTGCTGCTGAAACGATGGGAAACGATGCATAGCCGCCGCAGCCGATCACGACATCAGGCTGTGCTTTGCGCAATAGCTTCTTTGCAGTACCAATGGAAGCTGCCGCAAGACGCAGTGCATTGAGATTGTGCCCGATTGCAGATGGGCTAAATGCGCGGCGCAGTCCAACGATTTCGATTGTATCGAGTGGGTAACCCTCACGCGGTACCAGTCTGGACTCAATGCCGCGGCTCGTACCCGCAAATCGCACTTCCATATCCGAGCGTTTGCTCTCAAAATAGCGTGCAATAGCAAGCCCTGGTGTCACATGACCGCCTGTACCGCCGCCAGTAATATACAGCTTCATTGTGTGTACTCCCCCTAACCTCGTCGCTTTTCGCTGGGTCGCATCTTCGTTGAAATATTGAGAAGAATGCCCATCTCACCCATCTGCATGATGAGCGCTGTGCCGCCGTAGCTAAAAAATGGCAGAGACGCACCCGTAACTGGAAATAGTCCTGTGACGACCCATAGGTTAACCAGCGTCTGAATGGCAAGTTTTGTTGCAATACCGGTTGCGATTAGACAGCCCATTTTGTCTGGTGCGTGGAATGCAATGTAATAGGCGCGATAGATCAAAAAGGCAAACAGTGCCATCACGATCAGTGCGCCAACAAAGCCCATTTCCTCGCACCATGCAGAAAAGATAAAGTCATTCTGCGGCTCTGGCAGATATAAGTGCTTTTGCAGCCCTTTTCCAAGCCCCAAGCCCCAAAATCCGCCAGACCCAATTGCGATCTGACTGTTGCCGCCCTGCCATCCGTCATGCCGAAACAGTTCTGCCGTTGCAAAGGGGTCCAGCCATGACTGCACGCGTGCATTTGCATAGCCTCGCGTTGTGATATACCAGGTAGCCGCTGCGCCTGCGATCGCACCAAGCGGAATAAAGTACCAAACTTTCATGCCTGCCACAATCAAAATCGCAAGACCAATACCAAAGATAATAATGGTTGCCGAGAGATGTGGCTCGAAGCTCAAGAGAACTGCGATCAAAACCAAAATACCCAAAAAAGGCATATTGCCTTTCATTGTACGCACTCTGTTCTCAAATTTGACGGCATAATATGAAAATGAAATAATAACCGCCAGCTTCATAATCTCTGATGGCTGGAATTCACCAATCAGCGGCAGATTAATCCATCGCTTTGCACCATTGTGCTCAACACCAAAGATCAGAACCAAGACAAGCAGAATAATACTTATGAGAAACAGTGGTTTTTGGAACTGCAAATACACATGATAATCGATATTGGATATTACAAGCATACCTACAAAACCTAAGAGTGCATAAATGACCTGTCTGGTAATAAAATACATACCATTATCAAACTTATGGATTGCTGAAGGATAGCTTGCCGAAAACAGCGCGATTAGTCCAACGATCAACAGCAGTACAATACCAAGAACTGCTGCACCATCCATTCGATTCTTTGGCGGTGCAATATGCTTTGGCTGCTGCTTCACCCGCTTTTGTGGGGGTGTTATGGTGTTCATTCGGGCTCCTTTCCAGCGGGCACATAGAAGCCGATCAAATAAGCATCCAAGACAGCAGACACATGATCGTTGTCAGACCCGCAAACACAAACACGATTTTCTTTTCGCCCCAACCGCACATTTCAAAGTGATGATGGATGGGAGCCATTTTAAAGAGGCGTTTTCCATGGCTGAGCTTAAAATAGCCCACCTGCAAAACAACTGAAACGGTTTCAATGAGATAGATCAATCCAACAGGCAGCAAAATAAGCGGCTGTCCTGCGGCAAATGCAAGTCCTGCGACTGCACCGCCCAAAAACAGTGAACCAGTATCGCCCATAAATACCTTAGCTGGATTAAAATTATAAATCAAAAATGCACAGAGTGCACCAATGAGTGCAGCTGCAAAGACAGTCGCGCCCAGATTGTGCCCCTTATAATTGAGTACGGTAAAGAATACTGCAACTGGCAGTGTAACACCAGCCGCCAGACCATCAATGCCATCTGTAAGGTTCACCGCATTGTTTTCTGCCACGATCGTAAAGATTGCAAAAATGAGATAAACCACCCATGGCAACGTCAGTGAAATACTTGTACCCGGAATCGGCAGTAAAACGCCGCCGTCTGCTGCCATCGGCAGATCTCCAGCGAGATGCAGAAGGGATACAAAGACCGCCGCCACAACGATTTGCAGCACGAGCTTTTGCATCGGGGTCAGTCCTGCATTTTCCTTCTTCTTAATCTTCGCCCAGTCATCCACAAAGCCGACACAGCCATATGCAACTGCTAACAGCCACACAGAGAAAAAGCTGCCAATTGCCGCGCTGCCCGATGAAAATACACCCAAGAGCAGCCCTGTAATGCCTACTGCAACCGTAATGCCGATCATGAACATAAAACCGCCCATCGTTGGTGTATACTGCTTGTTCATATGCCACTTTGGTCCAATTTCCAAGATCTTCTGACCAAATTTTTGTTTTTGCAGCCACCGAATGATTGGCTTTCCGATGACAACTGTTACAGCAAACGCAAGGATCGCTGCAATCAGGATGGTTTTCATAATGAAACTTCCTCCCTAAGGAACAATTTTAAAACATTCTCCATCTGCATAGAACGGCTTCCCTTAAAAAGAAGCACGTCGCCAGGCTGTACAAAGGCTTTGAGTGCCTCTGCCAGCGCTTCATGGCTGTCAAATCTTCGGATCTGTGCTTCTGACATACCAGCCGCAGCCGCACCCTCCCGCAGATATTCGCTATTTGCACCATACGTAAAGAGATATTCCGCATAGGCTGCCGCCGCACGTCCTGCACGTCGATGCCCTTCTGCTGCATAGTCCCCAAGCTCACCCATACCACCAAGGACAGCAACATGCCGTGTTCCTTCCATTTCGGCCATGGCTTTGAGCGCCGCCTCCATAGAGTCAGGGCTTGCATTATAGCAGTCCTCGTAGATGGTGAGTCCATTTTTTTCATAGCGTTTTTCGCGCATCCCAACTGGACGATATGCCGCAAGTCCGGCGGCGATCTCTTCGCCGTCCAGTCCTAAGAGCCAGCCGCATGCTGCTGCCGCAAGCGCATTGGTCACATTGTGTGTCCCCTGCGATGCAACAGATACTGTTTGGCTGCCTTCTGGCGTTACCATTGTAAACTGTAACATACCATCCTTGCAAGAAATATCTTGTGCACGGAACATACATTCTGGATTTTCTGCACCAAACCAGATGATGCGACCAAATAGACGCTCCCGCTGTTGCCAGAGCAGCGGTTCATCGCCATTCAGCACCGCAACGCCGCCGCGTGCTGCAAGTCCCTCCAAAATTTCCATTTTGGCGCGGCAAATGCCCTCGCGTGAACCCAAAAACGCAATGTGTGATGTGCCGATCATTGTAATGACTGCGATATTGGGCTGACCACATGCCGCCATTGCCGCGATCTCTCCAAAGCCCGACATGCCCATCTCAAACACTGCCGCCTCGGTATCCTCTGATAGTTCAAGCGCAGTAAACGGCATGCCAATGGTATTGTTCAGGTTACCCTGTGTCTTGAGTGTTTCATACCGCTCGGACAATACCGACGCGGTCATTTCCTTTGTTGTCGTCTTGCCGACCGAGCCTGTGACCGCCACGACTGGGCAATCAAACTGCTCGCGGTATCCACCCGCAAGATCAAGCAGCGCCTGCCGTGTATCCTCCACATAGAGTGCAGGGATGGGATAGGTCTCGTCCTTTCGGTGGGTGAGTACTGCTGCCGCGCCATGTTCCACTGCCTGTGCAATAAAATCATGTCCATCGAATCGTTCGCCTTGGATCGCAACAAATAAGCTGCCCGCCTGCGCCTGACGTGCATCGCGCACAACCTTTGTAATGGTCACATCTTCTGTGCAGGTGCCGCCAGTCCATGCGGCCGCCTGAGAGAGGGTAAACTGCTGCATCGGTGATTCCCCTTCTGTCTCTATTTTACTTCTTAAAATAGTCTGCGATAATTTCCCGCTCGTCCATGTGATGCTTCACATGATGGATCTCCTGATAGGTCTCGTGCCCCTTGCCCATCAGTACGATCACATCACCCGCCTGTGCAATATCCATCGCATGATGGATTGCCTGTACGCGGTCACAAATCACATCTACTGGTACTTTCGCGTTCTGCATACCAGTCAGGATATCGTCAATGATCGCCTGCGGCTCTTCGGTACGCGGGTTATCCGAAGTGACGATGCAGTGATCTGCAAGCGTGGCTGCAATGCTGCCCATAATGGGACGCTTGGTCTTGTCGCGGTCTCCGCCGCAGCCAAACAGCGCGATCACGCGTCCTTCCGCAAAGCCACGCACGGTGCGCAGGATGTTGGATACCCCATCGGGCGCATGTGCATAATCAATAAGCACGGTGTAATCTGTATCTGTTGGGACGACCTCTGCGCGTCCTTTGACCCCTTGCGCTGTTCCGAGCGCAGCGGCACAGGCTTCAAGTGAAACGCCAAGCGTTAAGCAAGCACCCATCGCCGCAAGCGCATTCTCTACGGAGAAACGCCCCGGAATACCCAAAGTGACTCGCACAATGCTGCCTTTTTCCGCTGCAACAAATTCCACGCCAGATGCACCCAGCACGATATTTTTTGCAGAAAGGTCTGCCTCATCCTTCTCTGCTGAAAACCTGATGCATGAGCAGTCTGCATCTGCCAGCATCTTATCTGCAACCGGATCATCCAGATTGATGACACCTTGGTCACAGAGAGAGAACAGCTTTGCCTTTGCCTCTCGATAGGCTTCCATTGTCTTATGGAAATCCAAGTGATCCTGTGTCAGGTTGGTAAATACACCTGTTGCAAAGTGTACCCCGCGCACGCGGTCAAGCACCAGCGAATGAGAAGACACTTCCATCACACAGTGTGTGCAGCCTGCCTCAACCATACGCGCAAAAAGTGCCTGTAACTCATAAGATTCTGGTGTCGTGCGCTCGGTGGGGATGACCGCATCCCCAATCATGTTCTGATTTGTGCCGATGAGACCCACCTTGTAGCCCTGACACTCCAAAATATGCTTGATGAGTGTAGTGGTGGTGGTTTTTCCGTTGGTTCCCGTCACGCCAATCATCTTGAGTTTTTGGGATGGATGCCCAAAGCGATTGCCTGCAAGATCCGCAAGCACAGCACGTGCATTTTCGACTACAACCGCCGGAATGCCTATGCCTGCCTCCTCACAGATAACCGCCACAGCACCTTTCTCCAGTGCCATCCCAATATATGCATGCCCATCAGTGGCAAAGCCGCGAATTGCAACAAACAAGTCGCCCGGCTGGACTTCTCTTGAGTTGTATCGCACTTCCCGAATCTCTGTGTCCAAGTCCACTGCACTGGAAATCACTGGAATATCTTGCAATAAATCACACAGTTTCATACTGGTAACCCTCATTTCTTTTCATTAACGGTCGCCTACGCCCTCAGTGTTCGAGAACTCGACCTCAATTACAGTACCAACTGATACCTTTGTTCCTGCTGCCGGATTCTGTTTGATGGCATTGGTCTGCCAGTTATACTTATTGCTTGCAACACCTGTTCTGCGCAGATACAGGTTGCGGTGATCCAGCATCGACTCGACTTCATCTGGTGAACGTCCAATGAGCCTTGGTACGGTCATAAGGTCAGTTGTCTTGGTACGCTCACCAAGATAAATGATCATTTCACTGCCAACTGGGATCTTCTGTCCCGCATTTGGCACCTGATCGCTTACCGTATCGCCTTCGCCAAGGAAGCGATATTTCAGCTCTGCACGCTCAACCGCTGCCACTGCATCATCCTTACTCATGCCAAGGATACGTGGTGTCGTCATTTCACGGCGACCTGCTTCAGATGCATCATAGATCGGCTCTACGCCCAAATACTGGAGCACTTCATTCATCACACGACCGACAACTGGTGCTGCGATCGCACCGCCGCCGTGTGTTGCGTGGTATGGCAGATCGGAAATAATAATCAGTACTGCGATCTGCGGGTTATCCATAGGTGCAACACCAACAAAGGACGCAGTGTAGCGCTGCTTATCCAGCGGTGTACCTGGCAAGGACAGCTCCGAAGTTGCCGTCTTACCGCCAATGCGGTATCCTGCAACATACGCATTCTGACCTGTACCTTCTGAAACAACCTTTTCCATTGCCTCACGCATGTAAGCCGAAGTCTCTGCCGAAATTACCTGTCTTGTGACTTCTGGCTCAATGCTCTTCTTGACTGAGCCATCTGCGTTCAGAATTTCCTTTACGATATGTGGTTTTTTCAGTTTTCCATCATCTGCGATCGCACATACCGTGGATAGCATTTGAATTGGAGACACCTTAAAACGCTGACCGAAGGAAGTTGTCGCCAAGGTACTCTTGGTCTTGCGCAGGGCTTGCAGACTGTGCATATCGGATGCAACGGTATCACGTTCACCAGGCAGGTCAATGCCTGTGCGGTCAAGCAAACCGAACGCATCGAAATATTGATAGAACTTATCCGCACCCATCTGGAACGCAATGTTCATCATTGCAACGTTGCACGAGTTTTTGAGTGCTTCTGTTAGGGTCTGCTGCCCATGACCGCCCACCTTATGACATTTGATCGTGGTTTGTGAGTCAACCTTCAACGAACCGTTACAGAAGAACGTACTGTTTGAATTCACCGCATGCTCTTCATACGCCGCCGCAACCGTAACGAGTTTAAATGCAGAACCTGGCTCATACTTATCAGTAACCGGCTTAATCTTCCACATATCATTGAGCGACGTGGTACGAATTTCTGTCAAAATAGAGATGAGGTCTTTGTTGCCCTGCATTTCCTGTGTCAGGTTTTTTGCACCACCACTTTTAAACCACGCATCATCCGGAATATTCTTGGGGTCCATTTCTTCTTCGGTCAAACGCTCTGTCAGCCGCTCCTTCATGGAAGCGATCTGCTGTTCATTCGTAATGTTGTTTGGCGTATTTGGATCAAAGTCCGGAAGCTCTGCCAGCGCTAAGATTTCTCCTGTCTTAACATCCATAACGATACCTGAAACACCGCCGCGTGCCTTCGGGTTATCTGCCAGCGCCGTTTCGAGCTGCTTTTCCAGCGTTTCCTGAATGGTCGAATCGATGGTCAAAACGATCGAGTTGCCGTCTTGTGCGGGCACATTCTGTTCTGCCTCGATAGGCAATTCGCCGCCTGAGGAACTTGCCGCGCGTACGATTCGTCCCGCGGATCCAGCAAGCTCTGCCTCATATTGGCGCTCGATCCCCCACTGACCTTCTGGGTTTTCACTCTCGGTCATAAATCCGATGGCTTGGGAGGCAAACGCACCCATTGGATAATAACGATGATAGTCATCCACAAATCCAATCAGACCGCTATATACAAACGCCTCTTTGGAATAGGTGCCCACCCCTTTATTTTCTCGAATGCGTTTGCGGTCTTCATCAAACGCTTTTTTTGCGTTTCCAATTTCTTCGCGCAGCTGATCTGCTACCTCTTTTTCCACACCAAACGCGATGCTCAGACCGCCTTTCTTGGTGTCCTGTGCTTTTTTGAGCACGGTGTCATAGTCCACACCCAAAACGTCAGACAGCAGCCTTGCAACACGCTGTTGCTGCTCTTCAACTGGGATATTGAGTCCCGTTTCACTTGAGTTGACATTATCCTTGCTGACAAACTGGCTCGGATAAATCTCTATACGTTCTGTGCTTGCTGAAACTGCAAGCTCGGTCATATTGCTGTCATAGATGGTACCGCGTTTGGGCTGCAAGATCGTATCTCTCGTCTGAAGCGAGCTGGCTTTTGTATTATAATACTCAAATCGATAAAGCTGCATCCAAGCCAGACGCATGACCACTGCTGAGAATCCGATCAAGCAGGCAAGCACCGCCATAACGAGCATACGCCGTTTCATTGCAGTACTAGGTCCTTTGGTGTCCATAAGCATACTTCCTCCGTGAAATTCAGAAAAAAAGGAGTCAGAAGTGCATGACACCTCTCACTCCCGTAGTATCTATCTTATTGCGGGGCTTATCGCAGATATTCCAAAAGTGCAGTAAAGCCACGCACAAGGGAACCGACCACACCACCAGTCGTCGGTGCCGAAGATGTTACCTCAATTCCCGCCTCTCTTGCAAGTTCAATGTACTCAACCTGACTGGTGCTGAGTTTCACCATGCCCAAAGTATTTTCTGCATATTCCGCAATATAATCGACATTATACTGCTGCTCATACTTACTCATAAGCGATACATGCGTACTTTCGAGCATCTTGAGATCACTCTCGCACTGGCTCAGCTCATGAGTCTTGACTGTCAGCATCATCTGTGAATAAATCAGGCTGACGCATAGAATTGCAACAAAAACAGCACAGAACAGACGTGCTGGTGTAACCAGACGAATTTTCTGCCGAACCTTCTCGCCTCTTTTTTTCTTGGTTGTCCGTGTAGCTGTTTGCTTGTGATTTGGCGCCGGTTGTCTCCCCTCCGGCTTCGACTGCCGTTCGCGTGCAGCTTTTGTTTGTGGCTGTGCGAACCGGCTGGTGTCCAGCTGGTCTGGCGACGATGCAGCGTCCATTCGATAGGCAATGCTTTCGCGGCTTGCATGTATCATATTTGGACTCCTCTCGCAGTTACCCCAGTTTCTCGCACACGCGCAGCTTTGCACTACGTGCGCGAGCGTTCTCAGTCAGTTCCCCACTGTCTGGAACGATTGGTTTGCGTGTAATGATTTTGACGCGTGGCTTATTTCCGCACACGCATACCGGAAAATCTCGCGGGCAGGTGCAGCCCTGTGCCGCCTTTTGAAATGCATTCTTTACAATGCGGTCTTCAAGTGAATGGAAGGTAATGACAGCGAGTCTGCCATGGGGTGCCAATACATCAATCGCCTTTTGCATTGCTTCTTCCACAGCGCCCAGCTCATCATTGACCGCAATGCGGATCGCCTGAAAGCTGCGCTTTGCAGGGTGCTGTTTCTCTCGCAGTGCTTTTGCTGGCATTGCGCCTTTGATGATATCCACAAGTTCAAGTGTGGTTCCGATCGGCTTTTCTGCGCGATGACGCTCGATTGCGGCTGCGATCAGCGGCGCATAACGTTCTTCACCATATTCAAACAAAATACGACGAATCTCCTCGCGGCTCCACTCGTTTAAGATCTCATAAGCGGTCAAAGCCTGTCCCTGATCCATGCGCATATCGAGCGGTGCATCCTTCATATAGGAGAAGCCGCGTTCGCCGTGGTCAAGCTGCGGGGATGACACACCGAGATCGAACAAGATTCCGTTTGCCTGTGTAAACCCCTCACGTGCAAGGACATCATCGAGCTTTCGGAAATCGCTCTGGCATAAGCGCACGCGGTTGCGTACAGGTGCCAGACGAATTTGCGCATTGGCAAGTGCTTCTTTGTCGCGGTCGATACAGAGCAATGTACCTGCATCAGACAAGCGGCTGGCAATATGGAACGAATGTCCTGCACCACCAAGCGTCGCATCTATGTATACACCATCCGGCTGGATCTTTAAAGCATCCAGACAGGGTTCAAGTAAAATACTGATGTGAAAAAAATCGTTCATCTTCTAAATACCTATGTCCAGCGCCCATCTATAAGGGCGCGCTAAAAATAGAGCTTCACTCTATTCTTGTTTTATTATAGTCGTTTTGTAACCAAATTGCAACCCCTTCTCTATGCTTTACTGCAATTTCAGGCGACAGAAGTGTACATTTTTTATGTTTCTCCGCATTTTTCGTACATTTGTTCGATTGTTTATTTCCCTCCACCAGTGCCCCAAAACAAAGAGAGAACGTTTTTGCGTTCTCTCAGCTTGTCGAAAAAGTCTTTTCACTGTTTTGCCTCGGAGCGAAGCGACCCCAAATTTTCACAATCCAAGGACATGCGCCTTGGATTTTACCCGCGACCCGCGCAACGTGCGCCTTAGTGGTTAAGAAAGCGACCCAGAGAGTCACTTTCCACTAAGACTGTGACCAGCTTGCGGGTCAAGTTACTCAAACCGGAGTGGATTTGCTCTGTATCTAGGGGGACTGGGTTCCCCTGGAAAGACTGTCAAAGTCCTTCGACAGTCTCGAGAGAACGCTTTTGCATTTCCTCTTTGTTTTATCAATTTTTGGATGCCGCACGAAATTGCGAGCGGACTTTTCTGAGCTCGTCTGTCGAAAGGCTCAGTGCTTCCTCCGCACGTTTGAGTGAATCCTCACAGTATTCGCTCGCTGCGCGGCGCAGTTCTCTGGCTTGGATCTCTGCATTGCCTACGATCTCCTTGGCGCGCGCACGTGCCTGCTGCATGATCTCGGTCTTGCTCAGTATCCGGCGTGCTTCTTCCTCCAGACGCTTCTTCATCGTTTCAAGCTCCTTGTGTCCATCCGCCATCATCTGATTCTTCTGCTGGACGATCTCTGCCGCCATCTTAATGTCTGCCGGCAAGGTACTACGTAGCTCATCGATCAGATCCAGCATACGTTCACGTTCAATGACACATTTATCGCTTGCCAGTGGAAGTGTCCATGCCTCCTGAACCATTTCCTGAATATTATTAATCAGTTCTTCCAGTGCAGCTGCCATACATTCAGTCTTCCTTTCTCATTCGTTTCAGGACCTCTTCTTCGATCTCCTCAGAGACGAAACCAGAGATCGCGCCGCCATGCGCGGCAATATCTTTGACAATAGACGAGGACAGATACATATACTTTGCGCTCGTCATCAAAAAAGCTGTATCAAGGTTGGGATTAAGCTTCCGATTTGCCAGTGCCATCTGGAATTCATATTCAAAATCAGAAACTGCACGTAACCCTTTTACAATGGTGCATGCACCACGCTTATTGGCATAATCTGCCAGCAGACCACTGAATGCATCAATCTCCACGTTGTCCAAATGGCTTGTGATACGGTGCAAAAAATCCTGCCGTTCTTCCAGTGTAAACATTGGCGTTTTGGTCTGATTGTGCATTACAACAACGATCAAGCGGTCAAAGAGCGAACATGCGCGCTCAATAACGTCCAGGTGTCCCAGTGTGACCGGATCGAAACTACCAGGGTAGATTGCTATTTTCATTCGTCCGTTCCATCCTCCTGCTGATGTGATAGGATCGTGATCTGAATCGTACCATAGCGGTAGGTGCGTCCCACTACCAAACGTGTTTCGACAACATCCTCCACGGCACTTTCGCATACTATTATACCAGTTCTCGACAAGATGTCAAACCTTTCTATTGTATGAAGTGCATCTTGTAAGATCTTGCCGCCATAAGGGGGGTCAAGAAAAATAAGGTCATATGTGCCCTTTTTGCATCCTGCCACAAAAGAGCCAAAATCTCCACCTGCAATACGAGCATGTTGTGCAACACGTGCAGCATCCACATTTTTGCGGATAATCCCTTGTGCTGCCTTGTCATGATCGACAAAATCACAGTGCGCCGCACCGCGCGATAGGGCTTCAATGCCCATCTGTCCCGTTCCCGCAAACAGATCAAGTACACGTGCACCGCGTACAGAATTTTGAATGATATTAAATACAGATTCTTTGACCCGATCGGTTGTTGGTCGGGTATCCATACCAGGCACGGGGAAAAGTTTTTTTCCGCGTGCTGTACCAGAAATCACTCGCATCGTTTTTATGATTCCTCCAACTGCTTTTGTTTTTTCTGTGCCTGATAGTGTGCCTTAACATGTTCCGCAACCGTGCGCGGCACAATGCGCGACAATTCCTCGATCGAAGCGGCACGTATATTTTCAATGGTTCCAAAATGGCGAAGCAGGTCATTGCGCCGTTTTTCTCCTACACCCTCGATTTGATCGAGCGAAGAACCGCGCACTTTTTTGCTGCCCAGTGCACGGTTATAGGTGATCGCAAAGCGGTGTACCTCTTCCTGAATGCGTCCAATGAGGGCAAATACAGCAGGAACCGTAGAGATTCCAAATTCCCGTCCATCTGGAGCGACCAGCCCCCGCGTGCGGTGGTGATCATCCTTGACCATGCCAAAGCATGGTATGGTCACACCAAACTGTGTCAGCACCTCACGCGCAATGCGCACATGTCCCAGTCCGCCGTCGATCAAAAAGGCATCTGGAAGTGGGCAGAATTTCTCATCCCCATCTTTCCACCTCTGCAAACGTCTTGTCAGCATCTCGCGCATGGACGCATAGTCATCCTGTCCCTTGGCAGCAACGGCAATGCGAAATTTACGATATCGCACACGTGCCGGCTTGGCATCCTCAAAAACGACCATCGAACCGACGGTATCTTGTCCCGCAAAATTAGAAATATCATAGGCTTCCAAAACCTTGGGCAGTGTCTGCATCCCTGTCATCTGCTGCAACAGTTCGAGCGACTTGATGCGGCGTTCTTGACTGGTCTCCACACGCAGGATCTCC
The DNA here is from genome assembly GCA_020025885.1 of Butyricicoccus sp. Classification (GTDB taxonomy): domain Bacteria; phylum Bacillota; class Clostridia; order Oscillospirales; family Butyricicoccaceae; genus Butyricicoccus. The sequence goes on from JAHHRJ010000020.1 coordinate 16,935, forward strand.
TCACGCGCATTTTTCTCTGCCAGCCGAATGATATCATGCCGCCTGCCGCGCTGGGGCACAGCCAGTTCCACCTTTCGCTTTGCGATCGAGGTGAGAAACTCCCCAACCGCTTCGATCTCGTCCACCGGACTGGAAAGCAACACCGTCCGCGGCATGGCATTGCGGAATGCATAATACTGCTTGAGGAATGCGCCGAGTGCCTCGCCAGCGTCTGCCGCTGTCACGCCATCGAGCAGTGTAAACTCCTTATCATGCAAGTTTCCTGCCAGATAGTGCAGCACCACCACACAACCACGTGTCTGCCCCTGCACATATGCAACAGCATCCAGTTCTGCAAATGCTGCCGAAACCACTTTTTGCTTTTCGCCCAGTGCACGAATCGCACGGATTCGATCACGCAGCACTGCCGCCTGTTCAAAGCGCAGCTCTTCTGCTGCCTGTTCCATATGTGTTTCCAAATCGCACAGTAGCTGCTTGTCGTTGCCTTCTAATAGAGCGACCGCCTCGCGCACCCGCTCTCCATAGTCCTCCGCGCTGATCTGTCCGGTACAGGGTGCAATACAGCGCCCTAAGTGCAGATTGAGGCACGGACGATCTTTTCCAATATCACGTGGAAATACGCGGCGACAGGTTTTGAGTTTTAACGCTTCACAAACCGTATCAATCGCATTATATGCGGCACGGCGGCTGGTATAGGGACCAAAATAGCGGTCTGCATCTGCTACTGGCTTGGATACGATGGAAAACTCCGGATATGGCTTAGACAGTGTCACCTTAATAAATGGATATCCCTTATCGTCTTTCAGCAGGATATTATATTTGGGCTGATACTTTTTGATCATCTGATTTTCTAGTACCAGCGCTTCAAATTCCGTTTCTGTTACAATAATATCGAAGTCACGAATGTTCGATACCATACGCAGTGTTTTGGGACTGTGCCTTGCATCCGATTGAAAATATTGTGACACACGGTTTTTCAGCGCCTTCGCCTTTCCAACATAGATGACCTCACCCACTGCATTTTTCATGATATAGACACCGGGTTCTAGCGGTAGACTGCGCACTCGGTTCTTGAGTTCTTCAAATCGTTCGTGCATGATTTTATTCCAGACCTATTTTAACAATCTAAGTTTATGGTATACAAGAAAAGCACCGCTGACGCGGTGCTTTTATGAACCTTACGAAATGGCTCAGTCAGAGAAGTTAGAAGTAATCAGCTCTACCAGAGCGTTGACTGCTTCTTCTTCGTCTGGGCCGTCAGCGATCAGATTGATCGTAGTGCCCTTGGTAATGCCAAGAGATAGGATACCGAGCAGACTCTTTGCGTTTACGCGGCGCTCTTCCTTCTCAACGAGGATCGTGCTCTTAAACTCATTTGCCTTCTGAATGAAAAAAGTTGCCGGTCTTGCATAAAGACCTACCTGATTAGTCACCTGTACTTCTTTCGAATACATTTCCTCATCGCTCCCTAATTCAAAGTTTAATCCGTGCTTTGACTGTTTCAGACTATCATTTATCAATATGATAATAGGATACCGTTTTTTTTTGTTTTCGTCAATCCCATTTGACCAGAAACAATATACAGATTTGTAGAAAATACACGATTTTTGCACGATATATTGAACTATTTAAACAATTATCATTCAATTGTCTGTCGTTTGGATAGGTTTTAAAATTTTCCTCTGTTGTTTTGCTCAGCGAAACTCTACCACGGTCACGCCCATTTCACCTTCTCCAAAGACACCATTGCGGACGGTCTTGCAGAACTTATTGCGTTTGAGGTGTGACTGGATCGCAGCGCGCAGCGTACCTGTGCCCTTACCATGGATAATGCGTACCCCCGGCAGTTTGCTCATCAGTGCAGACGAGATAAACTGATCTACTTCCAAAATTGCTTCCTCTGCACACAGTCCGCGCACATCGACTTCACTCGGCGCCGCCTCTACACGCAGTTCACGTGCGGCACGCTTGCCGCCTGTCGGCTGCTTGGGTGACGGCTTACTGTCTTTCTTTTTGAGCGGACGCACTTCCTCCACGCGAACCATCATTTTCATAATACCCGCCTGTACCTGTACATTTCCATCTGCATCTGGTGCTTTGAGCACGGTCGCTGTTACGCCGGATACATTGAGCAGCTGCACTTCATCGCCTGGCTTCAGATTCTTGACCGATGCAGGATCAACTGTGTGCTTCTGCCGCGCCTTGCCGCGCAGTTCGGTCTCTGTCTGTGTGATAATGCCGCGCAGTGCACTCTTTGCCGCAGATAGGTTTGCATCTGCCGCCGACTTTTGCGCCTGCTTCTTCATGTCTTCCAGCTCATCAAACACTGTCTCGGCTGCCATACGCGCATCTTTCAAGATCCTATCTGCTTTGAGTCGTGCATTTTCCAGAATACGGTCGGTCTCATCCTGTGTCTTGTCGCGCAGATTTTCTGCCTTATCGCGCTCGCTCTGCGCAGATGCACGCAAACGCTCTGCCTCCGCCTTATAACGTTCGAGCTGGCGGCGTTCCTTCTCCAGCTCAGCTAGAACATCCTCAAAGCGGGTGTTTTCGTTGGAAATCTGTTCCTTTGCCCGCTCCAAGATTGTAGGCTGCAATCCCAAACGCGCCGCAATTGCAAACGCATTGGACTTGCCCGGAATACCTGTAAGCAGACGATACGTTGGACGGAGTGTACCTACATCAAATTCACAGGATGCATTTTCTACGCCATCCGTGGTGAGTGCAAAGGTTTTCAGCTCCGAGTAATGGGTCGTTGCCGCAACACGTGCGCCCATCTGTCTTGCGTACCCAATGACGGAAACTGCAAGTGCCGCGCCTTCGATCGGGTCAGTACCTGCACCCAGCTCGTCAAATAGTACGAGATCGCCGCGTGCACATTTCTCCATAATGCCCACAATCGTTTTCATATGGGACGAGAATGTGGAAAGGCTCTGCTCAATGGACTGTTCGTCGCCAATGTCTGCATAGATATTTTCAAAAATGCAGACCTCCGACAACTCACTCGCCGGAATATGCAGACCAGACTGCGCCATCAGACACAAAAGCCCTAGTGTCTTAATAGATACCGTCTTACCACCCGTGTTCGGACCGGTGATCACCAGCGTATCATACCCATCACCAATGGCAATATCGATCGGCACTGCCTTCTTTTGGTCAAGCAGTGGATGACGGGCGCGCTGCAAATTCACGTGGTAATCTTCGACAAGCTGCGGCTCACATGCATTGAGCGCAAACGACAGCTTGGCGCGTGCAAAAATAAAGTCAAACGCGCAAAGTGCCTCATAATCTTCACGCAGCGACTCGGCGCACTGTGTCACCTCAGCAGACAGCATATGCAGAATGCGCTCGATCTCCTGCTGTTCGCGTCCCTCCAGCACCTTAAGCTGGTTGTTGATCTCCACGACCTGTGCCGGTTCTACGAAGATGGTGGCACCTGTGCCCGAGGTATCATGCACCAGTCCGGGCACATCGCCGCGATGCTCTGCCTTGACCGGCACAACAAAACGACCATTACGCTGTGTGATGATCGCTTCTTGTAAGTACTTCGCGCGTTCGCCTGAGATCATGCGTCCCAGTGTCTCACGCACGCGCCCACCAATGCGGCGCATTTCACGGCGAATGGAAGTCAGCTCTGCCGACGCACCATCAGCCATTTCCTCTTCCGATAGAATAGAAGTAGTGATGGACTCTTCCAAACTGCGGTTGCCTGACAAACGATGATAGATCGGTGTCAGTGCGGTCTTTTCTTCCTGCTCGGCAAAGTATGCCTGCATCAGTCTCGATGCCTGCAACAGCGATGCTACTTCCAGCAGTTCGCGCATATTGAGCGCACCGCCCACTTCACAGCGGCGCAAAGATGCTGTAATATCGCGAATGCCGCCCAAGGTCGGGCTGCCGTTTTTGACCATCATGTTTTTGGCATCTGTCGTTTGGCGCAGATACAGCACTGCATCTTCTCGGTCGTTGATCGGGCGCAATGCAAGTGCAAGCTCACGTCCGTGCGCCGAGACTGTCTGTGCTGCGAGCAGATCCAGAACGGTAAAATATTCTAATGTACGAAGTGATTTTTCTGCCAATCGGTTCATTTTTTTGCTCCCAATGCTCTTGAAATCCCTCCCTCGGGTTCGAGAGAGTGGTAAAATGTAAGGCTGTCAAAGCCCCTTTCTGCATGACAAAGTGCATAGGCTTCGCATACTTCCGCAAGCTGTATCCGTGCCGTGCCACTGAGTGCAAACGCATAAACGCGCGGAATCGCCTGCGTCAGGATATGCGAAATCGCCGCATGTGTTGCAGGTGTCAGGCAAGCATAGCCCGCCGTGCCCAGCCGCGCCGCACACACACCGCAGCGGCATACACCATCGGTCGGAGAGAACCAGATAGGTTCCAGTTCCTGTGTACTGCATACAGAGCACACCGATAGGTCGGGTGTATATCCACTTTCTGCCATGAGCCTGAGTTCAAGCGCCGCCTTGACTGCTAGACGATCGCGCTTTTGGTCGGCAATCGCACGCAAGGCATATAACAGCAGACGGGTCGCGGCAGGGCTGTCCATATCAGTATCTGTCATATGCCCCACAAGTTCCGCAAGATAACAGCACAGCGCATAATTTTCCATACTGTCTGTTACTCCCCAAAACGATGCGATCAAGTCAGCTTGTACCAGCGTAAATTTTCCGCCGCGCCCTGCATACAGTGTCAGCTCACTAAAACAAAACAGCCGCACGGCGTGCACCATACGCCCGCCGCGCCGCCTTACACCTTTGCATAGCACTTCAATATGCCGCCCCGACTCTGTCAATACAGTAATATAACGATCCTGATCACCGAAATCATTCTCCCGAATGACCAGCCCTTTGAGTGTCAGATGCTCCATATTGCTCCTCTTTGTCCTGCGCCAGCCCGCGATACAATAAATACGCGGCTGGCTCTCCTGTGTGGATAAATCGATCCCAAAATGCCTGTACGTCCATCAGAATCGCTCCTTTCGGGTTTAGCTTGCCCCGAAAATACGACATTATGTTGGAATTTTCTGCATTTTGTCCAGTTTATCCCTTTATTCGTCCTGATATCCGAAATTGCGCATCTGATACTGATTGTTGCGCCAATCCTCTTTCACCTTGATCCAGAGATCCAGATATACCTTCGTGTCAAAGTCGCGCTCCAAGTCACGGCGTGCCAGCTCACCAATGCGCTTGAGCATCGCGCCGCCCTTGCCAATGATAATGCCCTTGTGACTTGCCTTCTCACAGTAAATGGTGGCATGAATGGCGATCACACCGTTTTCGCGCTTCTCCATCTGCTCAATGCCAACTGCAACGCCGTGCGGTACTTCACGGTCAAGGAGTTTGAGCATCTTCTCGCGTACCACTTCTGCAACCATCTGCTTTTCCGGCTGGTCAGAAACCATATCTTCCGGAAACAGCTGCGGACCTTCCAGCGCAAACTTATCAAATTCAGCAAGCAGTACATCAAGGCTCTCTCCGGTACGTGCAGAAACCGGAACGACGGCATCAAATTCATGTACTGCCGCATACGCTGCAATGACCGCAAGCAAATCTTCATGCTTTACAGTGTCTGTCTTGTTGATAACCAGAATCGCCGGAATCCCAGCTGCCTTGATCTGTGCAATGAGGCTTTCCTCTGGTGCGCCAATGTTCGCGATTGGCTCAACAATGAGTGCTGCAACATCGACTTCTGATACGGTATCCGCAACGACCTTTACCATATAATCACCCAGACGGGAACGCGGCTTGTGCAGTCCTGGGGTGTCAAGAAATACATACTGGCAGCCGTCTTTGTTGAGCAGTCCCGTGATACGGGTACGTGTGGTCTGCGGCTTATTGGATACGATCGCAACCTTGCGACCAACCAACTTATTTGTCAGTGTGGACTTGCCTACATTCGGTCTGCCGACCATTGAAATAATCGCAGTTTTTGTAATTTCCATTTATCTTTTCCTTCCAAATCCAAAAATAAACCCAAGTGCACATGGTGCAGATAGCACGAGCGTAGCCAATAAAATCTTATGTGCCCATAGCTTTGCCGCAAGCAGCGGTACCACTGGCACAAAGAAAATGAGTCCGATCACCGCGCATGCAATCGCGCACACAAACACAGCTGCCGCCGCAATATCCTTTGCATCGCGCACCGTGCGGTCATATCCTGACGCTTGCCAGTCACATAGATACTCGATCGCTGTGTTCATAAGCTCCGCGCCCAGCATCACGCCAAAACATAATGCCAGCACGGCGCACTTGACCGCAGAAAGCCGACCAAGTGCTGCAAACAGAGTGACATAACATGCTGCCGTGATATGAATACGAAAGTTTCGCTCACTTCTCATGCATAGACAGATCCCGCGCACAGCATATTGAAAGCTTTGGCGAAGCTTTCGAATCTCGCGTCCCATCATGTCGGACGCACCAGTCCCAACGCCGTGAGGTTTTCCTCTTCCTTCTTGCGCATCAGCACGCGGTCTGACTCTTCCCGCTCATGGTCATATCCCAAGAGATGCAGAACGGAATGCACGGTCAAAAATCCACATTCACGCTCTGCCGAGTGGCCAAACTCCAACGCCTGCTCACAAGCACGATCATAATTTAAGACCATATCGCCCAGCATCACGCAGTTGATCTCCGGATCATACTCCAGTTCTTCCTGTGGTTCTCCGTTGTAAAACTCATACATCGGGAAAGAAAGCACATCGGTTACCGCATCTTTCTCACGATACTCTGCATTCATTTCGCGAATGGTTTCCCCATTTACAATGGTAACATCCAAAAAGGCATCAAAATCAATGTCCTCCTGCGCCAGTACCTGCTCGGCACATTCTGTAATGAGCTTGCGCACGGCTTCTTCGTTTGGCAGCTCTACCTCTGCCGTCACACGGATTCGATGATTCATCTTCTTCCCTCCAATCGACGTCGGAACGTGCGGGGTGCTGCCTGCGGCTTGTCCTGCCGTGCAGAATACTCCTGACGCACGGGACGCTGCTCACGCTCGCGTGGTTTTTTGTGGCTTTCATAGTCCGCATACGCCTTGACGATACGCTGTACCAACTCATGTCTTACAACGTCCTTATCCGTCAGATAACACTGTGCAATGTCCTCCACATCTACCAAAATGCGTGATGCCTCTTTGAGTCCAGACGTCTTGCCGTCTGGCAGATCAACCTGCGTAATATCGCCTGTGATGACCGCCTTGGAACCAAAACCAATACGGGTCAGGAACATTTTCATCTGCTCCGGTGTGGTGTTCTGTGCTTCATCCAAAATGATAAAAGAATCATCGAGGGTGCGTCCGCGCATATACGCGAGCGGCGCAACCTCAATTGATCCTTTTTCCATATGCTTTTGAAATGTCTCTGCACCCATCATGTCAAAGAGTCCGTCATAGAGTGGGCGCAGATATGGATCAACCTTACTCTGTAAGTCTCCCGGCAAAAATCCGAGCTTCTCGCCTGCTTCCACCGCTGGGCGGGTCAAAATAATGCGCGATACCTGCTTATCGCGGAACGCCGCAACTGCCGCCGCAACTGCAAGATAGGTCTTGCCCGTACCTGCTGGACCAATGCCCATCGTGACCGTATGGTTGCGGATCGCTTCCATATATTTCTTCTGTCCGAGGGTTTTTGCCTTGATGGGCTTACCCTTTGCCGTAATGACAAGCACATCTCGCCCCATGGTGTGTACTTCATGCTCACGTCCTTCACGTGCCAGCCCGATCACATACTGCACGGTCTGTACGCCAACTGCATCTGCGCGGCGTGCCATTTCTAAGAGTGCAATGAAGACCCGCTCGGCGGTCTGTACTGCCTCTGGCTCACCAGAAATTTTGAGTTCGGTCTCGCGGCTGACAATCGATACGCCGAGCTCACGTTCAATGAGTTTAATGTTCTCATCAAACGCGCCAAAAATGGCGATCATCAGATCCGCCTGTTCCATCTGCATGGTTTTTTCTGTCATAGTATTATGCCTTTCTAACCTCGCAAGGCTTATGGCTGTCCGTCTTCTGTCTGCGGTTTTTCAGGCAGCGGCGTGTGATCGATCATCTCAGCCGCGATCTGTTCCTCGCAGGATACAGTGACATGGACACGCACTGCGCCATCTTGCTCTTCTGCCTGCCAGCTGCTTTCCAAAATCTTTCCATCTATGGTCTGTTCCAGATTTTCTAAAAAGCGTACCGCAACTGCCTCTCCCACTGCCTGCGCATCGCCTGTCATCGGGGTGGCATCTTGTTCCCGATAAGTCTGCCGAACGAGTGAGATGGGCAACATCAAACGACTTCCAATCGAAAGCCTTGTTTTTTCTATTATTTTATCACAACTCCCTGTTGTAATACCACTCCCTAAATACAAATTTATTCGGTGATTCCCAAGAATGAGCGCATATTGTGTGCGTACTTTCTGTTTGGGCGTTTGTTTGACCCAATTGAGCGGACATATAAAGTCTGCTGTGCGGTTCGTGTATGCCATCACGCGCCCCATTCCATGGGTGCGGTGGGGCACACCCCATTCGGTCGTGTTGGGGACTGCGGAAGAAACAAGAAGCGTGCCCGTCTCCACCGCATCTCCCGGTTTTACAAGCAAATCTCCACCTGTGATCGTGGCGCCGCTGATGACGCCGGGACGCGCTGCCACCAGTCCAGTAGGAGTTGCCCGATCCAGTTGTTCTGGTGTCGGGGTAGATGCCTCCACTTCCACGCGCATGGCATTACCAATATAGGTGATGGTAATGACACCTGCTTCTGGAACTTCTGTTTGAATGGCGCGGCGTGCGACGTCTGTTTCAATCGCCCCTAGATATGCCCCTTCATAAATTCCCGATTCCCGCAAAACTTGACGCAGCTTCCCCATCGGTACACCAGGCGCTGCTGTAATTTCGAGCACCCATAAAAATTGTCCCAGCAGAACAAGTACACCAAAAAGTGCGATAAAACCACCCAATAACGCGGGTCGTTTGCGCAGTCGCTTGATCCAAAATGGCAGTCCTTTTTTGGTCAAAGCATGTACGCGGCATCCACTCCTTCCCATCAGACCACGCAGGCGGTAGAAATCCCGCAAAGAGATCGTTGCCGTGAGGGTACGCGCGTCGATCCGCTTTACGTCCCACAGCTGGATCTCACCGCGCAGACATATATTTAAAAAGCGCTCCGTGGATGCACCCTGCACCTGAATTCTTATTTTTCCCGCCGCCCACTCTAAAAACCGTCCCAGCATTTGCCCTCACCCGTCCTTCCATGTCACACGCAGGATCGTTCCCTGTACGGTCAATTCCTCCCGAGAGAGTGCTTCCAGCATGAGCCCTTCTCCCTCAATGCATACTTCACCGCCCGGACAATCCACCCGAATGCATGTACTGCTATATGCACGCACACTTTTGTGCTGTTCGATCACAAGACGACCGTTTTCCACTTCCAACCGTGGTCTGCCCTGTATCACGCGCCCGACTCGCTCACTCCATTCGACCAGACCCATCCCTATGCACCTCCCTTCCATCTCACAGTCTATGCACCCAAAGCATGAAACTAGACCGTACTGCATACGATGGACAAAGCTGATTTTTGCAGACATGAGGAGGTCTGTTGTATGCGCATGCTGCTTTCGAGTTCTGGTATCCTGTTTTCTGTCGCACTCTTCTTGTTTGTTCTCCCTTATACAGACGCGGCAGCGCACGGCGTACAGGAAGGACTTTCCATCGCATGTTCGACTGCAATTCCCGCACTGTTCCCCTTTTTTGTGCTCAGTGGTCTGCTCATTCGCACAGGTGCCGTCCAAAAACTTGGGACTTGGTGTGCACCGTTTTTGCGCCGTGTCTACGGACTCCCCGGAGAAGCCGCCGGACCCTTGTTGATTGGACTCATTAGCGGCTACCCGATCGGTGCACAGGCAGCACGCGAACTATATGAATCCGGCACATTATCCCACAGGGAAGCCGAAACACTGCTGGGCTTCTGCAACAATACTGGACCTGCTTTTCTGATTGGCATATGCGGTTCCACCTTATGCGGCTCGGTAAAGATTGGTGTTTTGCTCTATGGCATTCATATCGTGTCTGCCCTCTTGACCGGACTGCTTCTCACACAGCATACAACAGTATCTTCTTCGGAAACCAAGCACACTGCCCCCGCACAGATGCCCTTTGCCGCAAGTCTCGTTGCCTCCACCGAACAGGCTGGGCGATCCTGCCTTAAAATCACAGCCTTTATCATGCTTTTTTCCATGCTGCGCCGTGTCTTGGAAGCTGCTGGCGTATTCTCGCACGCACATATTTTTTGTGCCCCCTTGCTTTGGTTCTTGGGTGCGCCATCAGATGCCGCAGCGCCCATGCTGACCGGACTTTTAGAAATGACCAGTGGACTTGTCGATCTGCCGCCAGCGGCTGGACGTGCATTGCTTCCCGCCATGAGCTTGCTTGTAGGATTTGGTGGCTGTTCTGTGCTCTGTCAAACCGCTGCTGTCACGAACGGTCTACCCATTCGGCGCCTTCTATACGGCAAGATCATGCATGGTTTGCTCGCTGCTGCCCTTACGATGCTTGTACAAGTATTCTTCCCCATTCCAGCCCCTGTATTTTCCGCTGCTGTCACGCTTCCTATCAATCGTCCTGCATTTGCCGTTCTGGTATTTTCACTTTTTTGTGTAATTTTCTCTAGCAAAAAGCATAATACTCCGCTATAATAAATTATATCTAACCTTTGATAGATGAAGGAGGTGCCGCGCGTCTTGCGACCAAATCGTTTTTTATTCCGTAAAGATATCGAACCGCGCTGTCTTTATTGTGCTCGTTCTGTTCCGCTTGATGCCGAACATGTTGCCTGCCGCCGGCGCGGTGTTGTACCGACAAGCTACGCCTGTCGTGCATTCCGCTATGATCCGCTTCGCCGTATTCCCCCAAAGCCAGCGATCATACGTGGACACTTTTCTGATGAGGACTTTACGTTGGAGGAACCCGAAGAATGACTTTCCCTGCCATGCGGCGGCGTCTTGCCGCACTGTTTACCATCCTGCTGTGTATTCCGATTTTATTCGCACCCGTTGCACAAGCCATTGAAGACCCTGCGATCAAGGCAGCGGCTGTTTATTTAGGCGATCCTGTTACTGGCATTCCGCTCTATCAAAAAAATGCAGAAGCACGACGTTATCCTGCTTCCACCACTAAGATCATGACTGCGCTTGTTGTTCTGGATAACGTACAGGATCTGGATCAAAAAGTAACTGTACTTCCGGAAGACTTTAACGATGTTCCCTCCGATGGCTCCAAAGCAGGTTTTGTACCAGGTGAAGAAGTTCCCGTGATCGATTTGCTCTACGGTCTAATGCTCCCATCTGGTAACGAAGCAGCCAATACACTCGCACGTTTTGTCGGCGGCTCAGTTTCTGGCTTTGTGGAAAAAATGAACCTCCGCGCAACCGACCTCGGATGTACGGATACTCATTTCGTAAATCCCCACGGTCTCCATGACGAGAACCATTATACAACTGCACACGACTTGTTCCGCATTACGCAGGAAGCCATGAAGAACGAGACGTTTGCAACAGTCGTTAATACGGCGCAGAAAAATCTAAGTGTCACCAATAAAGTTTCCGAACATCCAAACGGCAAGAATCTGTATATCCTGACCACCAATCAGCTAATCTTGTCTCGTAATAGCCCCCTGTTCTACGGATATGCAAAGGGCGTGAAAACTGGACATACCTCTCAGGCGGGTTACTGTTTGGTTGCAGCTGCGGAGAAGAAAAAGGCAAAGCTCATTTCGGTCATGCTTGGAACAGAACGCCCCAAAGGTGAGATGTATCCGGTTTCCTTTGCAGAAACCAAGCGACTGTTTATGTGGGCATATGACAACTACGCCTCCAAGACATTGGTTGAGGAGGGTGCTGAAATCGAGCAAGTTCCGATTCGCCTGTCTGCACAGACCGATTCGCTTATGCTGATTGCAGGCAGTGATCTCACTGCAACGATCCCCAAGGACTTGACGCTTGATGATTTTGAAAAGACGTTGTCTGTCAAACAGGATATCGTCGCTCCGATCACAAAGGGGGACAAGCTCGGCACACTGACCCTTTCCCGCGAAGGTGTTACATATGGCACAGTTGACTTACTTGCACTCAGTGATGTTTCCATGTCCGAGGTGCTCTACTATGCTTACCTCCTAGAGAACTTCTTCAGCACACCGTTGTTCCGCGTCCTGCTCGTCGTCCTGATCCTGTTGTTCGCCCTATACATCGTGCTGTATATCATCCGCATCCGCCGCAAGCGCCTGCGCCGCCAGCAGATGATGCGTTCTAAGTATTCGCGCATGGAACAATATGACCGTGAACAGCATCATAAGGATAAATAACAAAAGTTCAGAATCCAAAATTGCAGGTGTGTGGCACTCCATGCACCTGCCTTTTCTTTACTTTTTCAAATTTTCAAAAAAACTTTTGAAAAAAGGTTGACACTCACCCACAGGTATGATATTATAATAAAGCACTGAACGTGATCGGTGCAAAACACCAGATATCGCAGGGTAGAGCAGCTGGTAGCTCGTCGGGCTCATAACCCGGAGGTCGCAGGTTCAAGTCCTGTCCCTGCACCCATTAAAAAGCACTGATTCTTTTGAATCGGTGCTTTTCTTTTCCCTCGTCATTTATTTGCATTTCTATTGGATTTCGCTGTTATCAAACTGATTCTTTGTTGTCTCGTACAAAAACTTCTATACAGAACCGATGAATGAGCCCCGCTATTTGAAACCAAAATAGCGGGGTTCTTCTTTCCTTTCTTAAATAGTGTCTACACAAGTTTATGCCAAAACAGCACACCAAATAGCGACACAGCGAATTTGTACCGCAGTGAGGAATGCAGCTGTATTCTTGGCGTATCGTGTGGCAATTCCACGCCAGCATTTCAAGTGTAAAAAAGCATTTTCCACCAAATGGCGTAATCGATACAAATAATGGTCGTATTTGCGCTGTTCTTTTCGGTTTCGTTTTGCTGGAATGACCACCTCCATCCCAGCCGCAATGGCATAGGCAATGATTTTATCCGTATCATAACCCCGATCGGCCAGTAGCGTTTCAGCACATATTCCCTCAATTAGATGGATAGCTTCTTTGCAATCAGCTCGGGTACCCTCTGTAATAAGTACTCTGACCGGCATACCATTTGCATCCACGGCAAGGTGAATTTTAGTGTTGAGCCCCCTTTTGTGCGGCTCATTTCCTGATTGCCACCCTTTGCTCCAGCTGCATGGGAATGTACTTTACAATGACTGGCATCAATCATTAACCACTCAAAATCTGGCTCATCTACCAGAATTTCAAGTAGTTTTTCCCAGATACCTTTATCTCGCCACCGACGGAATCGCTGATATGCTGTACCCCATTTTCCATAGCAGGGCGGTAAATCTCGCCAAGGAGTTCCGGTGCGCAAAATCCAGAATACTCCATTGATAAATTGACGATTGTCCTTTGCGATACCACCCCACTGGCCACTTTACCCTGGCAGATGTGGTTCCAGCAATCTCCATACTTTATCACTAATATCGTGGCGTTGCTGTTCATTTCTCATAGGCGCACCTCTTCAGATCGTTGCTGCTTCTATTGTATCACTTTTCTCGTGTAAACACTATCTAAGGTTCTCAAAACTCCATTGAATGTTATCTCAGACATATCCTCTCTCAACCATTCCAACGTCTTTTTCTCTATCAGTCTGCACAAAAATTCGACAGATTTTTTTCGTTATATTGGCACAAAAGTTACGCCAGATATTTGGCACACATCCTTTGACAACGATGTTTTTCTTTGAATTGAACGCAAAATATTGAACTGCTATAATGAACTTATCCAAAGAGAACACATAAAGGAGGTGATAGAACAATGGAGTTAGAGCCTCGTATCAGTCAGATATTATTTATCTTACTAGAAGCCAATCGCCCCATCGGAATTGATGAAATTGCCACACAACTATCCATTAGCCGGCGTACGCTTTACCGAGAACTAAAGAACATTTCCCCCATTTTAAATCACTGGCAGTTAGAACTGGAAACTGTTTCAGGAAAGGGTGTCTGTCTCAAAGGTTCAGAAGAAGAACGTAGGACACTTCTGGAACAAATCCAGCATTCGGATGCCTTTGACCCCAAAAATCGCAAGGCACGACAAACCGTACTGAGCGCCCTTCTTTTACAGCAAACAGAACCCAAGAAATCTTTTTACTTTGCCTCTGTCCTTCAGGTCAGTGAGTCTACTGTCAACAACGATTTACAAGATCTCGTTCCATGGTTCCGTGAATATGGCTTGGAAATTCTCAAGCGTCCCGGATACGGCATCTATCCCGAGGGCAAGGAAACCGATTTCCGACGCACTTGTCTCCGTTGGGCACATGAAAATCAAGAATTTGATTTCGCTGAGCGGATTCGCCAACATCATAAAAGTGAGGTCTTTCACCTTCTGGATTCAAAAATGTTCTATCAAATTATGGATATTCTTCTGGAGTTTCAGCAGAATTTCAAATTCAGCATCACAGAAGGTTTTTTCATCATTCTGCTCATGTATCTGACCATAGCTTGCCACCGAATGTCTGGCGGGCACTATTTAAAAAGTGCTGATGTACATTGGCAAACAGAAGAAGCGCTGCGGCAAGATCCCCCTCTGGTCGGATTATTGGAACAGCTGGAACACACCTTTGGACTGCACATCACACGCGAAGAAGCAGATGCAATCCAAATCTACTTAAAAGGTGCAAAGCCGCGCTATTTAGATAAGGAGATTGATTTTCTACAGGATGATAACGACCTTGCAAGTCTCATCCGTGAAATGCTGGATTGCTTTGAACCCAATGTTCGCTTCTACTTAGAGCATGATTCTGATTTCTTTCCTGCACTTGCAGCCCATCTAAAGCCTGCTTTGGTTCGATTTCAACACAATATCCAAGTCGATAACCCTCTATTGCAGGAAGTAAAAGATAACTATCCTGAGCTCTATCAAAAAGCGGTATATGCCGGAGAAATCATCAAAAAAAGACTCGGTTATAATGTGCCTGAAAATGAGATCGGTCTGTTGGCAGTACACTTTGGCGGCGCACTGTTTCGCTATCATCATACCTGTAAAATGCGGCGGCAAGTATCTGTTGGTGTGGTATGCTCCAGTGGGATTGGAATTTCCAGACTTCTGACCGCCCAGTTACAGAACGCCTTTGATGAAAAAATTAAACTCAGCATCTATGGGGAGTCCTTCCAAGATATTGGTGCTACGCATGTAGATTTTATCATTACCACTTTTTCGCTTGATGTGTGTGGAAAAAGAGTTCTTCAGGTTCATCCCATTCTGACAGACAGTGATATTGAACACATCCATCAATATATCTCATTCTACGCACTCCAGCCGGATCAGCCAAACGAACAAAGAGATACTCCCCCGCAAATATTAACGGACTCCATCAATCAGATGCTTACAATTGGCAGAGATGCAAAGCTGCTGTTGAGCCGCTTTGCCATCCACCATGTTTCTTCAGATACCCAGTTTAACGCTTTGGTTCGTTTTTTCGGTATGCAATTTGGTCAGACTCCAATAGACCAAGAACAGATTTACCAAGATATTCTCAAACGAGAACGCATTTGTACGCAAATTGTTCCAGAATATAACCTCGCATTTCTGCACGCAAGAACCGCGGGTACCAAGGAGCCCGGCTTTTTGATTGCCTACCCAGATGGAAACACTTTTACTGACCCTTATCTGCAAGGTTGTACTGTAGCGATTGGCATGGTCATGCCGCAGACTGAGAAACAAAACGAAGTCCTTGAAGCAATCAGTGATATGCTTTTTTCTCAGGATGATTTTTTAAACGCCATTTTGAATCGAGAGCAAAGCAAAATACACAGCTTACTCCAAGAGTTAATGAAAGAATATTTGAAAAATCACATTCCAAACATTTTTTAACAGAGAGGAAAATCAATATGTTAAACACAGCTTTCGGAAACCGCATCGCAGTTATTGACCGCGCCCAAGATTGGAAGGATGCAATCCGCCTATCCGTAGAGCCTTTGATTGCAGACGGGCTGGCTGAGTCCCGCTATCTTGATGGTATCTACAATAACCTCGCACAAAACGGGGATTACATCATCATTGCTCCAGGCGTTGCCATCCCACATGCTCGTCCAGAAAACGGCGCACGCGGCACTGGATTTTCTATGATCAAGCTCAATAAAGCTGTTACATTCTCTGAAGGTGAGGATGTTGAGCTTCTGGTTGCCTTGGTCGCTTCTGGTTCAGATGAGCATGTCGATCTGCTGACAGAGCTTTCCGAACTTTTCCTTGATGATGACCTGATGGAACGCATCAAAAATGCGAAAACCACACAAGCATTGAAGGAGATTTTAAAATGACAGGCCATTCGGAACGCTTCCAAATGACCATAAATGGTCTGGTCACGGAAGTCTTTTATCCGCAAAAGACCATTGACACAGTGTTTCTTCCACTGCTCCAGCACTGGACAGCCCTTTGGCAGAAAAAGAAAAGTCGTATCATTGTCTATCTCGCAGCACCGCCAGGTGTTGGAAAAACCACAACTGCCCTCTTTTTAGAACAGCTTTCACAACAAACCGAAGAGCTTCACCCTATTCAGACAATTGGTTTGGATGGATTTCACTATCATCAGGACTATATTTTATCACACACACTCTGCGTAGACGGGCATGAAGTTCCCATGAAAGATCTGAAAGGCTGCCCAGAAACCTTTGATGTAGAAAAATTGCACCAGAAGCTGTCCGCACTCATAACCGGGGATATAAAGTGGCCAATTTATGACCGCACACGCCACGATGTGATAGAGGATCATCTCTCTATCACTGGCGATATCATTTTGCTGGAAGGAAACTGGCTGTTACTCAATGAGGGACGCTGGGCTGAACTCACCACCTATTGTGATGACACAGTTTTCGTGGAAGCCCAAGCAGAGCTGCTAAAAGAACGGCTCATTCAAAGAAAAATTCAGGGTGGGCTTACTCTCAGTGCAGCACAGGACTTTTATGAACGCAGCGACAGCAAAAATATAGCACGTGTTCTGAACTGCCGCCGCGAATCAAATATCCGTCTTCGTATGGAGACAGACCAAAGTTATACGATGTTATCGTAAAAGAAGAGGAGGTTCCATTATGCGTAGTAAAATACAGGCATTTGGCGGTTTCTTAACGGCTATGGTCATCCCAAATATGGGTGCATTCATCGCCTGGGGATTTATTACCGCTCTATTCTTACAGACAGGCTGGGTACCGAATGCACATCTGGCTGAGCTCATCGGTCCTATGCTGAACTATCTGCTGCCCCTGCTTCTTGCCTACACAGGCGGCTGCCTGATTTATGACAAGCGCGGCGGTGTCGCAGGTGCCATTGGTACGATTGGTCTTATCATCGGCGCTGATATCGCTATGTTCCTGGGCGCTATGATCATGGGCCCCCTGAGCGCATGGATTGTTAAAAAGTTTGACAAACTCATTGCGAAGAAGATTCCGACAGGGCTTGAAATGGTCATCAATAACTTTTCTCTAGGCATTATCGGCTTTCTGCTTTGCATCAGCTCCTTCCTGTTTATTGGACCGCTGATCGAACAAGCAAATTCCTTTGTCTCGTTCCTGATTCAGCAGCTCGTAAAGACTGGATTTCTTCCCACCCTCTCCCTTGTAAACGAGCCTGCCAAAGTGCTTTTCCTGAACAATGTAATTGATCAGGGTATTTACTATCCTTTGGGAATGCAGCAAACTATGGATATCGGTAAATCTATCTACTTTATGGTTGCTTCCAATCCGGGTGCTGGTCTTGGTCTCTTGATCGCCTATGCAATGTTTGGTAAGGGCGATGCCAAGCAGTCTGCTCCTGGTGCTATGATTATCCATTTTCTCGGCGGTATCCACGAGATTTACTTCCCCTATGTCTTAATGAACCCTATCCTCATCCTTGCGATGATTCTCGGTAACGGCGCAGGTACACTAGTATTCTCATTACTCAATGTGGGTCTGGTTGCAGGTCCCAGCCCCGGATCTATTTTCGCATATCTGATGCTAACCCCAAAAGGTGATTTCTTAGGAATGGCAGCTGGTGTCCTTGTAGCTGTAATTGTAAGCTTCCTTGTAGCATCTGCCATTTTAAAGGCATCCAAAGAAACCACGGACGAACAGCTTCAGGCATCTCGCGAAAAATCCAAAGCAATGAAGCAGGAAGGTAAGGATATCCTGGCTGATACACTCGGCACCGATTCCGCAGCTTCTTCTCCAGCTCCAATCGCCGCTTCTCCCATTCGCTTTATTGCTTTCGCTTGTGATGCCGGAATGGGCAGCAGCAGTATGGGTGCAAATGCTTTCCGAAAGAAACTCGCTGCATCTGGTGTAGAACTGCAAGTCAAGCATTTTGCCATTGAAAATGTACCAAGCGATGCTGATGTAATCGTTGTACACCAAAATCTGGTCGAGCGTGCTCGTATGGCTTCCCCAGATAAGCGCATTATTGCGATCAAGACCTATATGGGAGATAAAGCCCTAGATGCCTTTGCACAAGAAATTATTGATCAACACAATAAGGAGGTTCAAGCATGAGAACCAGAGCTGCTGTTTTAGCTGGAAAACAGAATATCTATATTCGAGAATTTGATCTTCCAGAAATTGGAGACGAGGAACTTCTCGTCAAGGTCATCTCCAACAGTATCTGCCTGTCTACTTATAAGGCTGCTCTTTTGGGCACAGAACACAAACGTGTTCCAGAAGATGTCGCAGACCATCCTGCAATTACAGGACACGAGTTTTGTGGTATCATTGAAGAAGTCGGCAGTGCTCTGACAAACCGATTCACAAAAGGTCAAAAATTTGTGCTTCAGCCCGCGATGGGATTAGAGTCCGGTTACTCTGCCGGTTATAGCTATGAAACTTTTGGCGGCAATGCGACATACTGCATTATTCCTAAAATTGCCATTGATTTGGATTGTGTCCTGCCTTATGATGGAAATTATTTTGCAAATGCCTCTCTGGCGGAGCCAATGAGCTGCATCATTGGTACCTATCACGCCATGTATCATACCACACAGTATGTCTATGAGCACCGCATGGGAATCCGTCCTGGCGGAAAACTTGCTCTGCTTGGCTGCGGTGGCCCCATGGGCATGGGTGCCATTGACTATGCAATCCATGCACCGGTAAAGCCAAGCTTAGTGGTTGTTGTAGACATTGATGAAAAACGCTTAGCGCGTGCAGCAACCCTCATCTCACCAGAGAAAGCCGCAGAGCAAGGCGTCCAGCTTATTTACCTGAACACAAGTAATATAGACGCAGTGTCCAAGCTCATGGAGCTGTCTGGCGGCAAAGGCTATGACGATGTCTTCGTTTTTGCACCAGTACAGCCGCTTGTTGAGATGGGCGACGATATTCTGGGCAACGATGGCTGTCTAAACTTCTTTGCAGGTCCCACCGACCACCGATTTAAAGTGCCCTTCAATTTCTATAACGTCCATTATGAAAGCACACATATTGTAGGAACCTCTGGTGGTTCCCCAGAAGATATGATGGAATCTCTCCGGCTGTCACAAGAAGGGAAAATTAACCCTTCCTTTATGGTCACGCACATTGGTGGTCTGGAGGCTGCACCTGATACCATTCTCAACCTTCCCAAAATTCCTGGTGGCAAGAAGCTGATTTATCCACATATTCAGCTTCCACTGACTGCAATCGAGGACTTCGGCACACTTGGAAAAACCGATGCACGGTTTGCACATCTTGATGAAATCTGTCAAAAGCATCACGGTATTTGGTGTGAAGAAGCCGAGCACTATCTGCTGGAACAATTTTAAGCGCAATAAATTTGGCTGAGGAAAAATAAATTTATCCCATAACTCCATTTCCATTTAGAGCGTTTCTGAAAAGTCCGCACAGTTGGTTTATTTCAACAAAATAGCAATAGAAGCAAGATAAACAAAGGCGAGAAAAGA
>JAHHRJ010000021.1 GCA_020025885.1 Butyricicoccus sp.
CGCCCGAACCCAACGCTCGGGGAGACTATGTAAGACCTCGCACGGTGCAGGCTGCAGTCAGCGAACCGAGAATCCCCCGGCTTTAGCCGTGGGGAGTGTCAATTATCGCCGAGAATGCGTTCGAACCGACGGCGGCTGGTTGCTTCACGGCGTGCAGTTTCTTCTTCGTCGAGCTCTAGGATGCGGTCGCCCTCATACCAGACGACCATACCTTCACCAGCCATTGCAGGGGCATGGCTGCGGTGGATTTGGATCATACCATGATCGGTCTCAAGAATGATAAAGTTGCCTTCAAACCGATCGATAATTGCTTGTTCTTTCATGCGGCGCTTACTCCTTCTTGTTTAATCATTGGATAGATATAGGTGCCTTGTTCGGCGGTACAGTGAATTTGAATCCCACGTGCGGTCAATTTCTGGATGGTTTTCGGGTGTGGATGCCCATAGTCATTGAATTTACCGCAGGAAATCACAGCGAGACGCGGGTGCGCGGCATCCAAAAATGCATCAGTAGATGATGTATTGCTCCCATGATGCCCCACTTTAAGCACATCACAGGTGAGATCTGGGTGCGTGGCAAGCAGCTCGGTCTCAGCAAGCGTTTCTGCATCACCCATAAACAGCACACGCTGTCCATTTTGTGAAAAAAGAGAAATAATAGAACTATCATTTAAGTTCTCATAAACAGAATCCAGAGGGGGCGCGAGAAAGGTCATCGCGGCATCCTCGCCGAATTGCAGGACTTGCCCCGGTGTGGGGACTTGTACCTGTGTGCCCATTTCCTCGGCGGCATCCAGCATGGATTCATACGCACGAGTATTTGCGGTCTGGCTGGGCAGATACAGTGTCTTTGTCGGGAATTTGCGCAGTACAGCTGCCATGCCTCCAATATGGTCTTCATGCGCATGGGTGGCAATGGCGGCGGTCAGTTTGGATACGCCTGCTTGCTGCAAATACGTTACGACACGTTCACTGGCTGCTGTCATACCTGCATCAATGAGAATAGCTTCTGTGCCTGAAACAATAAGGGCGCAATCTCCTTGCCCAACATCCACAAAATGCACCGCGGATGTGGTGACAGAAGTGGGTGCGATACTGCTGGAAAACCATAGAAATAGCTCATAGCAAACCACAAGGACTGTGAAAATGGAAAATAAAATCACGGTTTTGCGGCTTAGCTTCTGGCGTTCGTGAGATGACATGTGGGTTCGGCTCCTCAAATTACAGGCTATCTGAAAAGTCGAAATTCTGGTCTTTTTCTACAATGAGCGGCATGTGATGCGTTAAAAATACGCGGAATCCATCAAGGATTCCTGCATTTTTTGTCTTGCATCTACGTACTCACCGGGGAAAATTCGTCGATTTCTTTGTTTTCAGATACGCCCTAGAATCTGCTCAAAGTCATTATACAATGGTAAGCGGTTTTTGTGCAAGTAACACAGAAAAAACCGCGATAAATTTGTAGGGTTGGTAAGAAAATATACGATTCTCAAAAAGGCATTTTCACACTTTTCACAAGGAAAGTGCACGCGCCAGTTTCGAGCGTGGTTCGGCATGGAGGGCAAAGCGTTCAGCAAGCGCTTTGCAGGCTAACTCAAACATTGCAATATCTCCGGATTTGTATTCGCATTCGATTTCGCAAAATGCAAGGTCATGTGCGTTATTGATCAAATGCCCTTGGTCAAAGGAAAGTTCTGCACAAAACTGTTCCGTTTCCCAGAGAATGGGATGGCGCAGAAAAGACACCTGTGCGATCGCGATGAGAGATTCCCCTTGGAGGGTTTCACAAAGCGCGGCAGGTGCACCCACAGAGACCAGTTTAGAAAGTCCTTCGGTCAGGGTGTCCGCAGGACATTCGTATTCTTCGTGCACATGCAAGCCATTTTGTGCGGCGTTGCGCCGCTTCATACAACAGACCGTTTCTGCATTTTCACGGCGCAGGCGCAAGCCGATTTTTTGATCCCGAAGCATGCCATCGGCGGTGTCAAAATAGATTGCGTCCATAGAGATTGGGAAAACAGTGTTGGGGTCAAGCGAAAGTGCGGCACAGATATTCGTAAACTGTTCTCTGTCAGCCGCCCATTTATATTCACGTTCCATTAGCGCACCTGCCCATTTCCAAAGATTACATATTTTTGTGCGGTGAGGGCTTCCAGTCCCATCGGACCACGTGCATGCAGCTTTTGGGTGGAAATACCAATTTCGGCACCAAAGCCAAACGCAAAGCCGTCGGTAAAACGGGTGGAGGCGTTGACATAGACGGCGGCAGCATCCACTTCATCGGTAAACTGCTGTGCGGCAGAATAGGATTCTGTCACAATGCACTCAGAATGTCCGGTGTTATAGCGGTTGATATGCTCGATCGCGTCTTCCAAGGTGTCTGCGATTTTGACGGAAATCTCATACCCCAGATATTCCTTGGCATAATCGGTCTCAGTTGCAGGCAGGACAGAATCGCCTAGGATTTCCATGGTACGCGGACAGCCGTGCAGGATGACGCCGTGCGGAGCGAGTACTTTGGCGGCAAGTGGGAGAAATGTTTCCGCAACGTCTTTGTGTACCAGCAGGCTTTCTGCTGCATTGCATACGGAAATGCGCTGGCATTTTGCGTTTTCTAGAATACGCGCCGCCATATCCAAATCTGCCTGTGCATCCACATAAATATGGCAATTTCCGGTTCCGGTCTCGATCACAGGGACGGTTGCATTTTCTACCACAGAGCGAATAAGTCCAGCACCGCCGCGTGGGATGAGGACATCCAGATAGCCATTCAGCCGCATCATCTGGGTCGCGCTCTCACGTGAGGTATCCTCGACCAGATTGATGGCATCCGCAGGCAGCTCGCAAGCGGTCAGTGCTTGGCGCATGAGGTCAGCAAGGCACTTGGAAGAGTGAAATGCTTCTTTGCCGCCGCGCAGGATACAAGCAGAACCAGCCTTGAAACAGAGTGCTGCTGCATCCACCGTCACGTTGGGGCGTGCCTCGTAGATCATACCGACCACACCCATGGGCACACGGCGCAGACCGATGCGCAGTCCGTTTGGGCGCGTATGCTGCCAGAGCACTTCGCCGATTGGGTCGGGCAGTGCGGCAACTTGTCGGCAGCCTTCCGCGATATCCGCAATGCGTGATTCGGTCAGTGTCAGGCGATCAATGAGTCCGGCATTTTGCCCATTTTCTTGTGCCGCCGCAATATCCAGCTGATTGGCAGCGAGAATTGCAGGTGTGTTTTGCATCAAGGTGTCTGCAATTGCATACAGACCGCGCTGTTTCTCCGTTGCGCCCAAACGCGCAACGATGGATTTTGCTCTGCGTGCCGCTTCGGCAATGGTTATAAGATCACGCATGTTCCGCCTTCTTTCTCTTAAATAATGTGCCAACCTTTTTGCCGGCTACGATGTCATAAAGCACTTCTACGTTGTCCCCCTTGGTGATAAGCATAGAGACACCATTCTCCATGCAGATTTCTGCGGCAGAGAGCTTAGTCGCCATACCACCTGTGCCGCCCTCCGTGCCAGGACCGCCTGCAATGGCGCGCAGGTCATCGTTGATGGCTTCCACACGGGAAATGAGCCGTGCATCGGGGTTGGCACGGGGGTCTTCGCTGTAAAGTCCTTCGATATCGGTGAAGATGATGAGCAGATCAGCATGACAGAGCTGTGCCACAACAGCGGAAAGGGTATCATTGTCTCCGAATGTTTCCACGCGGTTGAGCTCTTCTGTGGAAACAACATCGTTTTCATTGACGATTGGCACAACACCCGTGCGCAGAAGGACATCGAAGGTGCCTTCTACATTGGCATAATGCTCGGGCGATGCAATGTTATGGCGCGTCAGCAGCACTTGTGCCACGGTAACGCCGTATTCTAAAAACATTTTGTCATAAATATGCATGAGCTCACACTGTCCAACTGCGGCAGCTGCCTGCTTCATGCGCATGTCAGTGGGGCGGGCAGTGATGCCCAATTTGTTGAGTCCAACACCAACTGCGCCAGAGGAAACCAAAACCAGCTCAAAACCGCGATTGTGCAGGTCAGAAATGACGCGCACCAGATGTTCAATGCAGCGGATATTCAGTTTGCCATTGGGGTAAGTCAGCGAGGAGGTGCCGATTTTGAGCACCAAGCGGCGCGCATCGGAACGAATTGACATGGAAAAAACTCCTTTAATTCTATAAAAGTACGGATAATTTTATTTTATCATAGGAGCACAGCGGAAACAAGGTGAAGAAGCCTTTGGAACATACATCGGTTGTGAATGTTGTTACACAAAATGGGGGATCGGCAGGATGATACAGATAATGTGAAAAAATCCCAAATTCTATCTGAAATCTGGGTGCGATGGCGTAAAAAATATGATATAATAAAAAATACTCAACCAACGCAACGAACAGGGAGGAAGATCGGGATGCAAAACCGTCTCACCGTAAATATCGCCGGACAGCAATTTTCACTGGTTGCAGATGAAACTGAAGCATACATGAAAGAAATTGCAACGATTGCAGATAAAAAAATCGCAGAAGCAAAGAAGCTCGTCGGAAAAACAGCGTTTTCTGTGGGTGTTTTGGCAACACTGAATATGGCGGATGAGGCTGTAAAGCTGCACCACCAATGTGAAGAATATCGGGTCATGTGTGAGTCACAGCATGAGGAGATCACACGCCAGAAGAAAGAGCTGTCACATATGAAAGAAGAGCTCAAGACCTTGCGTCAGACACGTCCAGACAAAGATCCAGCAGTTTTACTGACCGAGATCAAGCGTCTCAAAAAAGAGCTCGATGAGACGCAGAAAATGCACAGCACAGTGTGCGCAGAGTCTGACGCGGAAATGGCACGGCTCAATGAGCAGATCGACGTGCTGGTACAGGAATGTGATGATGCACGTGCAAGCATTGAAGAGGGCAAGTCTATGGCGTGCAAGGTGGATATCTTAACGCAGGAAAATGATACCTTGCGTGCAGCGCTCAAACAGGCACGTGTTGAGAAAGAGACAGCTGTCAGAGAACATACCAATTCCCTGCAAAGTGAAGTGGAACAGCTCAATGCAGCACTCGATGCACTGCAAACAAAGGAATCGACCGAGTCGGCAGAGGCACGCAAGCAGATCAATGCTTTGACACGGGAAAATGCGGAGCTGCGGGCAGCACATGCAAAGGTGGAACCGCTTTGCACAGAAATCAAGATTCTGCAAACGGCACTGGATGCCAAAGAAGCACAGGTACGCGAAAACAGTGCACTAAAAACAGAGCTCCAACAACTGCGCACCGAATGTGTACGCAATGACCCTGCACCGTTCCGCGCAGAGATCGAGCGGCTTCATGCAGTGCTGGAAGAGAAAGAAAAGCAGCTGGAGGAAAATGGACGGCTCAGAGGGCAGATCGAGCAGCTGAGTGCACAGCTTCAGCAGAATGACCCGACACCGCTCTATACCCAGATCCAGCAGCTGCAAGCAGCACTGAACGACCAGCAGGGGCAGGCGGAAGAAAACAGCCTCCTGCGCGAAGAAATCCAAAACTTGCGGGATTCCTATGGAGAGGTCTGCCCGAAAATGGAATACAGCCAGCTTGGCGTGGAGCTTGAGCAGGTGAAGAAAGAACTTTCCAAGGCAAAAATGCAGCTGGCAGGGCGTGAGATCGGTGAGATCGGAGAATTGTGCCGCGAGCTGACGCGATTGCGTGACCTTGAAAAAGAATATAACATGATGCAGGATGCACAGCAGGTGCATGCACAGATGGAACAGCTGCGCACAGAGCGAGATGAAGCACGCGAAGCACTCGAAGCGAGCAAGCAAGACATCTCTGCATCAGAAGAAGCAAAAGCAGAAATCAAACGACTCAAAGCTGAACTCAATCGGCAGATCCAGATCAATCAGTCTCAGCAAATGCGAGACAAAAAGAAGAAAGGCGGAAAATAATGCCCGAACTATTGGCACCGGCAGGCTCTTTTGAGGGCGTTCGTGCAGCGGTACAGAGCGGCGCAAATGCAGTTTACTTGGGGTTTGGAACCTTCAATGCACGTCGCGGTGCGAAAAATTTTTCACGGGAAGAAATGGCGCAGGCGATCGCATATTGCCGTGCACGCGGCATAAAAACAAATGTTACATTTAATATCGTTGCCTTAGACCGAGAGCTGTTTGAGGCGATGGAGGATGTGCGCTTTTTGAACGAAGCGGGCGCAGATGCCCTCATCGTACAGGATGTCGGCGTTGCAAAGCTGATTCGGGAACATGCACCGGATTTGGAGCTGCATGCCTCCACCCAGATGACCGTGCACACCTTAGACGGTGCACTGGCAGCAAAGGAAATGGGATTTTCCCGTGTGGTACTGTCGCGCGAGTGCACATTAGAAGAAATTGAAAAAATCACAAGAGAAGCGGATATTGAAACCGAGGTCTTTATTCATGGTGCGCTGTGTATGTGCTATTCGGGACAGTGCTATATGTCTGCTGTGATCGGACAGCGTTCGGGCAACCGTGGTATGTGTGCGCAGCCATGCCGCCTGCCCTATACCTATCAGGATGGCAAAAAGGGCAGTCCGTTGTCGCTCAAGGATTTGTGCGCGTCCAAGTGGATTCCAACACTGACCAAGATGGGGGTTGCATCGCTCAAAATCGAGGGGCGCATGAAGCGTCCGGAATACAGCGCGATCGTGACCAAGATCTATGCGGATCTGCTGCGTGAACAGCGTGGACCGACCCAAGAGGAAAATGAGACCCTGCGCAAGGTCTTTTCACGCGATGGCTTTACTGATGGCTATTTGACGGGCAAAGTGGATGAAAAGATGTTTGGCACTAAGACCAATTTGTCGCTGCAAGAGGTAAAGCCCTTGTATGATGAGGCAGCACGCCGCTTTGCAGAGGGCAAGGAAGCACCGCTTGTACCGATCAAAATTTCTTGTGCAGTATCCGAAGATGGGATCACTGTAACCGCAGAGGATGGCGAACATGGTGTGGTGGCAGTCGATCGGGCATCAGTCGAGCGGGCAAACAATCGACCGACCACGCGTGAAATGCTGGAAAAGAATCTCGTGAAAACAGGCGGCACGCCATTTTTTGTAGATCAAATGGAGATCACCTTGCCGGATGGACGCATGGTGGCAGCTTCCCGCATCAATGCAGTACGTCGCCAAGCACTCGAAAAGTTGTATGCGCGCCGCGCGGCTGCACCTAAGCGCAGATGGAAACCATATGAAGTTTCACAGAATGGTCACAAAAACGCCGCATTTACAGGGTATAATTTAGAAATACATCAGCTGAGTCAAATGACAGAGGCAATGCACAAAAATCGTCCGAATACGATCTATGTACCACTTACCGAACTCTATGCACACGTGGAAACCACAGCACAGCTCTGCACACAAGGCTTCCAGCTCGCGGTACAAATGCCGCGTATTTACAGCGACAAGGAACAGCCGGAAATCGAGCACATGCTGCAAGAAGCACAAAAGACTGGTGTTTCCATCGCCTGCGCCATGAATATTGGACAGGTTCGTTTGCTGCGTCAAATGGGCTTTGCCGTGCATGGCGGCTTTGGACTCAATGTGTGCAATGGTGCCGCGCTGGAAGCACTCGCAGAACAGGGCGTTACACGACAGACCTTGTCTTTTGAACTGCGTACCGCACAATTGCGCGATATTGAAAAAACGATCGAGACGGAAATGATCGTATATGGACATTTGCCGCTGATGGTGTTTGAAAACTGTGCGATCCGTTGCAGAACAGGAAAATGCACCTGTGAGCAGGGACTGACGACACTGACCGACCGCACCGGACAGACCTTTGCGCTGATTCCGGAATTTGGCTGCCGCAACACGCTGCTTAACAGCAAGCCGCTGTTTTTGGCAGATAAGCCTGATTGGAAAAAGGCTGGCGCGGCATATGGACGCATTTGTCTGACGACCGAATCGCCGGAACGTGCAGCAGAAATTTGGAATGCCTATATCGAAGGGTATACACTGGACTTTGCGGACGGTTTCACCCGCGGACTGTATCAGCGCGGCGTAGAATGACCGCAGAAAGAGGAGAACAAAATGCAGTTGATTTTAGCTTCCCAGTCGCCACGCAGACAGGAGCTTTTACGCCTGATCACACCAGATTTTACAGTGTGTCCGGCAGATGTAGATGAAGCGTTGATTGAGGGCGCCAATCTTGCAGACGAGGTGGCAAGACTTGCCGCACAAAAGGCGCAGGCGGTTGCAAAGCACCATCCAGAGGCAGTCGTCATCGGTTCGGATACCTTGGTTGTCTGTGATGGACAGGCACTTGGAAAGCCAACCGATACAGCAGATGCACACCGTATGCTGACACTCTTATCCGGTCGCACCCATGAGGTGCTGACCGGTCTTGCATTGTGGATCCCTGAAAAACAGGTGATTACAGATACGGTGATCACAACCGTGCATTTTGCCCCACTGGAAGATGCAGAGATTTTGGCATACATCCAGACAGGAGAACCGATGGACAAGGCAGGCGCGTATGGCATTCAAGGGCTGGGTGCACGCCTGATCGAGGGAATCTCAGGAGACTATTATAGTGTGATGGGACTTCCGGTGCGCCGTTTATATGAGCGCATGCGCGAAAATCAGATCGTTTAAGAAGAGGGGATAGGACTTGCGAAATATCATTACGACCCGTGTGCTGGCAGTTATTCTGCTGATCGCGGCGGCGTGTCTTGGCTTGGCGGCATATACAGGGGCGGCGGGTCAAGATTCTCCCGTGTCTGCCGCTGTGGGCACGGCACTTGCGCCCTTGCAAAAGGGACTTTCAACCATAAGCGGAAAAGTGGAGCATGTGATTGCACATTATCAGAACTATGATACAATGGAAGCAGAAAATGCAGAACTGCGCAAGAAAGTTGCAGAACTGGAACAGCAGGTGCGCGATGCACAGATCGCAGTAGATGAAAACGAGCAGCTGCGCGTGCTGACCGGACTGGTCAAAAACAATCCAAGATTTCGTTATGATATGGCAGAAGTCATTGCGCATTCTCCAGGACAGTGGACAACCACCATTTCCATTGACAAGGGTACAATGGATGGCGTGGAAAAGAATGATCTGGTTGTAACTGCGGAAGGCATGGTTGGATATGTTTCGCAGGCAGCCCTAAATTACAGCCAGGTTACCACCATTTTGGATACCAACATGCAGGCGGGTGCACTGGTGACCCGTACCCGTGAAAGCGGCGTTGCACAGGGCGATTATGAGCTGATGGGCGATGGCATGCTGCGCCTCTCTTACCTTGGAAAAGACAGCGATGTTGTCATTGGTGACACCATTCAGACATCAGGCGAAGGCGGCGTATTTCCTAAGGGGGTTATGATCGGCACCGTGGAGCGCGTTATGACGGAAGAAAACGGCATGAACAACTATGCAGTCATTCGTCCTTTTGTAGATCCTGCGGATGTTACAGACGTGTATATCATTACCGATGTAACGACGGGCCAGCTTGTCCAGCCAGCGGCAAACGCCGCAGCGGAGTGATGTGCCATGCAGAAAGAACGTACCACGACCTATAAGGTCGTATGCTATACTTTGCTGCTCTTGTTCCTGTATCTCTTGGAAACGGCAACAGGGCTGAGCAGTGTGCGCCTGTTTGGTGTGCGTCTGGATCTGTTGTTTAGTGTGCCCGCAGCGGTCGCACTGATGGAAGACCCCGCCGTAGGCGCAGCCATTGGTTTTTTTACAGGCATTCTATATGACTTATCTGGTACAGGCATCGAGGGATTGCTGCCGCTGTATTTTATGGTGTTTGCCGCGCTCGCTGGCGCGATCGGCGGACACTATCTGAGACGAATCTGGCCTTCCCATTTGCTGTTGACCGCAGGCGGAATGCTGATTCTGCGCGGATTGCAGTTTGTGCTTGCCGCAATTATCGGAATGGGATATCCGGTGATCCCGTTCCTCAAATCAATGTATGGAGAAATTTTAGCAGCAGTCGTGCTGTCTCCAATCATTTATCTGCCAGTTTATAAGATGGCGCGGCGATTTGATTACATGAAATAAGGAGAAACGCATGTATGGACAATAAAACAAAACTGCTGCATCGTCTGATCGCGCTGTTCCTTATTTTGGCAGCACTTACAGGCGTTTCAGCGGCTGGTTTATACTCTTTGCAGATCATCAATGGCGAGCAGTATCGCTTGCAGGCAGAACGACACCTCACATCAACAAGTGTTGTGTCAGCGGCACGCGGCGAGATCCTTGACCGCTATGGACGACCGCTCATTACCAATGAGTCGGTGTATTCCATTCGCTTTGACTATGCATATTGGGATCACAAGAACCAAAATGATATCCTGCTGCAATTGGTACAGCTGGTGATTTCCGCAGGCGTTCCCGTTCCAACCGATTTGCCCATCACGCAGAAGGCACCCTATACCTTTACTGTTAAGGCGGAGGATAAGGCATACAAACGTCTCATTGATTTTATTGACGACAGAAATGGCAAAAATGATGCGCTGAAACTGAAAGAAACCTATGGTGTGACCGGGGCAAAGGATCTCGATGCGCCAAGCGTACTTGCAGTGCTCAAATCATATTACAAGGTGCGTGAGACATACTCGGAGGACAACGCACGCTGGATCATAGAGCAGCGTTACCGCATGAGTACAGCAGGATTTTCACGCAACAACCCATTTATTTTTGTGGAGAATGTGCCCATCAGTTTGATCGCGGAGATCAAGGAGCGGCATCAGGTATTCCGCGGCGTGAATGTGGAGACCTCCACCATCCGAAAATATGAAACCGATTACGCGGCACAGATTTTGGGTCGCACCGGTATTATTTATCAGGAGGAATGGAAAAACTATCAGGAAAAAGGGTATTCCATGACCGATGTTGTAGGCAAGAGCGGCATTGAACGCTCTATGGAAGAGCATTTGCGCGGCAAGAGTGGAAGCCGAATGATTGATACCGATATCACGGGCGAGATCACAGGCTCTTTGGAGACTTCTGCACCACGCGCAGGTGACAATGTAGTTTTGACGATCGATATTGAACTGCAAAAGGTAGCAGAAGAATCCTTGGCACGTGTGCTGTCCAATATTGATACAGCACGCGGCGGCGCGGCGGTTCTGATGAAGGTGGACACAGGCGAAG
Source organism: Butyricicoccus sp. (assembly GCA_020025885.1). GTDB lineage: Bacteria > Bacillota > Clostridia > Oscillospirales > Butyricicoccaceae > Butyricicoccus. Next base: position 11,094 of record JAHHRJ010000021.1, read on the forward strand.
TACTGGCGGCGGCAAACTATCCGACATACAGCCAAATGACTTTCAATGAGGACACCAAGAAAATCAATGACAATCCGTTCGAACCAACGCGCAACCGCGCATTCCAGATGGCATATCCACCCGGTTCTACCTTCAAGCCCATGATCGCAATTGCAGGACTGGAGCAGGGGGTCATTACTCCGAAGACAAAGATGGTCTGCAACCATTTCTATGACCGCTTTCAGTCCAGACGGTTCACCTGCCTTGGTTTGCATGGAGAACTGGATCTGACATGGGCGATCAAAAAATCGTGTAATATTTACTTCTATGAAACGGGCTATATGCTCGGTGGTAAGACGATTGAGCAATGGTCACAGAAGTTTGGCTTTGGACAGAAAACTGGCATTGAAGTCGGTGAAGTGGCAGGCTCGGCGGCAGGTCCCTCTTACAGAGAAAAAATGCTGGTGAACAGTCCGATGCTCAATAAGTGGCAGCCGGGTGACGTTGTACAGGCAGCGATTGGGCAGAGTGATAATACCGCAACCCCATTGCAGCTTGCAAACTATACTGCAACGCTTGCAAATGGCGGCATTCGCTATAAGCCGACACTCATTAAGAGCATTAAATCTTATGATTACAGCCGCACAGTACTCGACAACAAGCCGATTGTTGAGGAAAATCTCAAGCTCGACCCGAAGAATCTTCAGGTCGTTACAACAGCCATGCAGGCGGTAGCAGAAGAAGGCGGTACCGCGGCACGTACCTTTGCAGATTATCCGATGAAGATTGCGGTTAAGACAGGTACTGCGGAGCATGGCGGCGGCAAGGATTTCGGCGGCAACAAAAAGGACCATGCTGTATTTATAGGCTTTGCGCCAGCAGACAAGCCGGAGGTTGCAATTGCGATCGTTGGTGAGTGCGCGGGACATGGTTCCGATGTCGCGCCCGTTGCACGTGATATCTTGGATGCTTATTTCCAAGGTGAGGGTATGATGGATCAGGTTTCTGTCGAAAATACCATGCAAAATTAAACAAACTTTAAAATTTTCGAAAAAAACCTGTGAGAAAATAGTTCATAGACTTGTCACCGGACATATTTTGTTTTATACTGAAAGTAAGGTGTAAATTGTTCGGAGGAAGTATGCGCAAGATAATTTTGGTTGTGTCCGGAAAGGGCGGTACAGGGAAAACGACCCTGACAGCATCAGTCGGAACTGCATTGGCAGAGTATGGGAAAAAAGTGCTCGTTGTAGATGGCGACTGTGGATTACGCAATCTGGATTTGGTTTTGGGCATGAGTGATCTGGCTGTGTTTACGTTTGCCGATGTTGCACGCGGTACGGTTTCACTTGCACGTGCGGCAGCAGCACATCCCATGACATCGGGACTATTTTTACTCACAGCTCCCGCCGAAACACCGAACCTTACCACCGCAGACCTTAGAAATTTCGCTGAGGAAACCGAGCGGGAAGGGTTTGACTATGTAATTATTGATGGGCCAGCAGGTTTGCCAGAAGAACTTACGCTGTATGCTCAAATCGCAACGCAGGGGATCGTGGTGACAATGCCAGATCCTGCCTCCATTCGCGGCGCAGAACGTGTGGCGCGAATGATGGAGTCAGAGTGCATTATGCGAATTCGGTTGATCGTCAATCGCGTTCGCCCACACCTGATCCGTTATGGTGTCGCTGCGAATATTGATGATGCAATGGATATTGCAGGCCTTCAACTACTGGGGATTATTCCAGAAGATGAAGACGTGATTGCTTGTGCAGGCAGCGGAAAGAGTGTTGTACGGTATAAAAAGTCAGGCGCAGCGCAAGCGTATCGTAACATTGCACGTCGTTTGGAGGGAGAACGTCTGCCGCTCATGCGGTTCTAACGACCTACTGAAAGGAGACAAACAATGAATATTGCACTAATTGCACATGACCGGAAAAAGGAACTAATGGTTCAGTTTTGCATGGCTTATTGTGGCATTTTAGCAAAGCACAGCCTGTGCGCAACAGGCACCACAGGCAAACTCGTTGCCGAGGCAACTGGTCTGCGGATTGAACGATATTTGCCTGGCATGCAGGGCGGTGAGGAACAGATTTCCGCACGCGTGTCCTATAATGAAATTGACCTTGTCCTGTTTTTCCGAGATCCAATGTCAAACAGTCAGTATGAGCCGGACGTTCATGTTCTGGCACGCCTGTGCGATATGCATAATATCCCGATTGCGACCAACGCGGCAACTGCGGAGATGCTCATTCTAGGTCTGGATCGCGGTGATTTGGATTGGAGAAATATTGTCAATCCAAAGGCTCGCTGATTCCAAAGGATAAACGATGGCGCACCCGCCCGCTTTGGCAGGTTGGGTGCGTTTTTGGTATTTATGCCGCGTTTGCGGCATTTTGTGTATTTTTAAGACCTGTAAAAGGAGTTTGAAGGTATGGAAAAAATAAAGCCCAGAACCCTGTCGGGATTTATGGAGCTTCTGCCAGCAGCGCAAGAGCAGATGGAGCAAATCATGAAGACCCTGCGGGAGACCTATGCGCTGTATGGATTTTATCCGCTGGATACCCCAGTGTTAGAGTCGGCGGAAGTGCTCCTCGCAAAGGGCGGCGGAGAGACTGAAAAGCAGATTTATCGCTTCCAGAAGGGTGACAGCGATCTTGCAATGCGCTTTGATTTGACCGTGCCGCTCGCGAAGTATGTAGCACTCAACTATGGACAGCTCACATTCCCATTCCGCCGTTATCAAATCGGCAAGGTATATCGCGGCGAGCGTGCACAGCGCGGTAGATTCCGTGAGTTTTATCAGGCAGATATTGATATCATTGGCGATGGTCAGCTGGATATCATCAATGAGGCAGAGATTCCGTCTATTATTTATAAGACCTTTACCAAGCTGGGACTCCAGCGTTTTAAGATTCGCATCAATAACCGTAAGGTGCTCAGTGGATTCTTTGAGATGCTCGGTCTGCACGCACAGGCGGGCGAGATTATGCGCACCATTGACAAGCTGGAAAAGATTGGCGCAGATAAGGTACGCGAGATCTTGATGGACGAATGCAAGGTTTCCACCGAACAGGCAGATGAAATTTTGAAGTTCATCACACTGGAGGGGGGCACACAGGGCATTCTGGATGCACTCGGACAGTATCGCGGACGCAATGAAGTGCTGGACTGCGGCATTGAAGAGCTGACGACCGTTGCAACCTATATGGAGGGCTTTGGCGTTCCAGCCGATCACTTTGAAATTGACCTCACCATTGCACGTGGCTTGGATTACTATACAGGCACAGTATACGAGACAACCATGCTCGATCATCCGGAAATTGGCTCGATTTGCTCAGGCGGTCGCTATGACAACCTCGCAGAGTATTATACCGATAAGAAGCTGCCGGGCGTTGGTATTTCCATCGGTTTGACCCGTTTGTTCTTTATCTTGCAGGACAAGGAATATCTGAACCAGAACCCGCCGGCATCCCCTGCGGATGTACTCATCCTGCCGATGACAGAAGATGTTGGGGCAGCGATCGCGCTGGCAACCAGACTGCGTGACGAAGGGGTTCGCGTACAGCTGCACTGTGAGAAGAAGAAGTTTAAGGCGAAGATTACTTATGCGGACAAGCTCGCAATTCCATATGTGATTTTCATGGGTGAGGATGAAATTCAAAACAATATCATCGCGCTCAAGGATTTGTCCACAGGTGAGCAGACCAATACAGGTTTTAACGAGGCACTTGCGCGCATTCGTGAGGGACTCCAGCAGCGTGCGTCCGGAACAGTAATTTTGGAAAAAAATATCCAGTAAGAGGGATGGAATCAATATGAATAACACTTCTATTGCAAATATGAAGCGCACAGATATGTGCGGCGCTCTGCGCGCATCCGATGTTGGTCGTGAGGTTGTTGTTAATGGTTGGGTAGACCGTGTACGTGACAACGGTGGTGTTCTGTTCCTGCTTGTGCGTGATCGTGCAGGCATCGTACAGTGTACCTTTGACAAGAGCGTAAACGCAGAGCTGTTCGATATTGCCTTTACTTGCCGCACCGAGTTTGTGGTCGCTGTAAAGGGTCAGTTGGTTGCGCGTGATGCAGCAGCAATCAATCAGAAGATGCCAACAGGTGAAGTGGAGATCATTGCAAATGATATCCGTATTCTGTCCAAGGCAGAGACGACCCCATTTGAGATTTCTGACGACAAGGAAGTTGGCGATCAGATTCGTCTCAAGTATCGCTATCTTGACCTGCGCCGTCCGTCTATGCAGCACAACATGATGCTGCGTCACCGTGTCACACAGGTGGCACGCAACTACTTTGATGAGCAGGGCTTCCTTGAGATCGAGACCCCAATGCTCACCAAGTCCACCCCAGAGGGCGCACGTGACTATCTCGTACCGTCTCGTGTACATCCGGGCAAGTTCTATGCGCTGCCGCAGTCTCCGCAGCAGTACAAACAGCTGCTCATGCTGGCTGGCATGGATCGCTATATCCAGATCACCCGCTGCTTCCGCGATGAGGATCTGCGTGCAGACCGTCAGCCGGAGTTTACCCAGATCGACCTTGAAATGTCCTTCGTAGAGCAGGATGATGTCATTGCAATCAATGAAGGCTTTCTCAAGCGCGTATTCAAGGAAGTGCTGGATGTGGATATCCAGCTACCACTGCCGCGCATTACTTGGCAGGATGCAATGGATCGCTATGGCTCTGATAAGCCAGACCTGCGCTTTGGCTTTGAGATCAAGGATATTTCTGATATTGCTGAGAAGTGCTCCTTTAAGGTATTCCATGACACCGTTGCTGGCGGCGGCAGCGTGCGTCTGATCAACGTGAGTGGCTATGCAGATCAGTTCCCGCGTAAGGAAATTGATAAGCTGGGTGAGTTTGTAAAGACCTACCGTGCAAAGGGTCTGGCGTGGATGAAGCTGGCAGCCGATGGCTCTATGACTTCCTCCTTCGCAAAGTTCCTCTCTGAGGAGGAAATCGAGGCAATCAAGGAGCGTGCAGACGCAAAGCCGAACGATCTGCTGTTTGTGGTTGCAGATGCAGATTGGGAGACGGCGGCAACAGCGCTGGGCGCACTCCGTTGTGAGCTGGGTAAGCGTCTGGGTCTTGCCAAGAAGGATGAGTATAAGCTGGCTTGGGTGGTTGAATTCCCACAGTTTGAATACTCGGAGGAAGAGGATCGCTTGGTTGCTAAGCACCATCCATTCACCGCGCCGATGGACGAAGATATCCCGCTACTGGAGACCGATCCAAAGCGTGTACGTGCAAAGGCATATGACATCATCCTCAATGGCTGTGAGCTGGGCGGTGGTTCCATCCGTATCCATGATCCAGAACTCCAGACTAAGATGTTCCGTGCGCTTGGCTTCACAGAGGAAAAGGCAAATGAGCAGTTTGGTCATTTGATTACAGCATTTAAGTATGGCGCACCACCGCATGGCGGCTTGGCATATGGCTTGGATCGCCTGTGCATGCTGCTGGCTGGTCTGGATTCCATTCGTGATATGATCGCATTCCCGAAGGTACAGAACGCATCCGATCTCATGATGCAGTGCCCGGATGTGGTAGACACAAAGCAGCTTGATGATTTGTCCATCGTGGTTACACGCATGGAGAATAACGAAGAATAAGAGAAAAAACCGCCCAGAATATTTCTGGGCGGCTGAGACTGTCGAAGAACTTCGACAGTCTTTCCAGGGGAACCCAGTCCCCCTAGATACAGAGCCAGTTCCGGTAGAAACTGGCTCTGATACCCCCGGTTTCGCGCACGTTTGCGCGGGTCGCGGGCAAAATCCAAGGCGCATGTCCTTGGATTTTGAAAATTTTAAGTCGCTTCGCTCCGAGGCAAAACAGTGAAAAGACTTTTTCGACAAACTGAGCCGCCCAGAATATTTCTGGGCGGCTTCTATTTTGCATACTGAAAACCACTGGTTGTGCTGGTGGTTCCAAAAAGATTTAGGAGTTGTTTGAAAATAGAGAAATTGACGGATTTTCCGCAGAGAGCGAGGAGACTGGGAGTAAAAAATGCAGAAACCCTTGATAGATTTCGAGTATTTTTAACACAATAGATATCATTCGTTGTAGAAAAGACAAATTTTCGATTTTTCAAACAGCCTCTATATATTTTTGAAATAATCAGGATATTGTTGTAATAATTCAGACTTCTCAAGTCTGTGTCGTGTTAAGTGACGTGTCATAAGCATTTGAGCAAGCTCTGCATCTTTACGTTTAATTGCATACAGAATATCTTCGTGATCTTGAATTGTATACTGATTTTTTCCGCATTTTGCAGAGAGAACCCGTAATCGATCGAAGTGTATCATTTGTTCTTTTATGATTTTGTATGACCAATTTTTGTTTACAGACTCAAAAATCAGTTTATGAAATAGGTTGTCTAGTTTTAAAAAATTATCTGTATCATGTTGCTCAAAGCTTTGAATCTGAAGTGTAATATTGTCTTGTAATGCTTGTATATAGCTGTCAGATATTCCATCACAAGCGAGTTTGACTACCGCATTTTCGACCACCACACGAACAAAACGGGATTCTTCCACAGCATCATAGTCGATTTTTGAAATATAGCTGCCGCGCTGTGGTAAAATTTCGACCAAGTTCATTCGACTTAGTTCGATCAAAGCCTCTCGTACTGGGGTTCTGGAAAGAGAAAGCACAGATGAAATTTCGTTTTCGCTAATAGAGCTACCTGGAGGTAGCTCTAAATTTATAATATTAAATAGTAGTATTCTGATAGCATAGGTTCTGGCGTTTTCGGATGGGATTTTTTCTAACACCTTCAAGCTCAGTTTCTCCCTTTTGTTTAGTATATGACTAGTATACTACAAAATCAGTTAAAAATCAAAGGTTAAAACAATTTTTCGAATCGAAGGATCGCGAGAATCTATAAAGTCAAATGCAGCTTGTGCCTCTGTTAATGGAAATGTATGAGAAACAGAATTATTTAAGTCTAGTTGTTTTTCCTTTATCATTTCTATGGCCTTACCAAATAAACGATTTTGCAGGCGAGAGCCACGGATCTGAAGCTCCTTTGAGGTAATGAGGAATTGGTTTACTTCTGTCGCGGCGGTTGAAAATCCCATGGTGATTACTCTGCCAGCATTTCCTGTTGCCTCAAGAAGCATCATCAGAGAATCCTTTACACAAGCGGCATCGATAGAAACAGTTGCACCACGTCCGTTTGTATATTCTTTTATTTTTCCAATGAAGTCTTCTTTCAATACGTTGATGGTATGGGTTGCACCAGCCATTTCTGCTGCTTCAAGTTTCTCATCTGCAACATCTGCAACAATAATGGTATCACATAATTGCTTTGCGACTCGAAGGATGGAGCTACCCAAAGCACCAGCTCCATAAAGGAGAAGCATATCATCTTTTTCAAGCTCTGCGCGAGAACAGGACTGAATTGCGATTGTTGCAGGTTCGATCATGACTGCATCTTTGTCAAGTAAAGAATCAGGGAGAAGGAAACAATCAGCAGCAGGAACACAAATATATTCCTGATAACCACCATCTATATGGACACCTCGAACAGCCAAATTATCACAAACATTTCCGCGCCCTTTACGGCAAGCGTAGCAATGACCACAGTTTGTGACTTGGTTCACAATGACATGATCATTTATTTTTACGTTTGTAACATTTGCACCAATTTCTGAAACAATACCAACCATTTCATGTCCAATGATGCGTGGATAGGTCGCTGCGGCATTTGTACCGTGATAGATACCTACATCGGATCCACAGATGCCAGCAGCAGTCATCTTAATGATGACATGATCAGGATCGCGAAGAGTTGGTTTGGGAATGTCGATGACTTCTAAGTGTTCCGGTTTGATAATACGTACAGCTTTCATATAAAAATCCTCCTAAAATATTTTTACACTTTAGAAACAATAACTTACATACAAGTATATTATTTATAAAGATTATAATTGTCAATATAAATTGTGTAAATAATTTTATATTGTAAATTATTCACAAAAAATGTAGAAAAATATTATAAAAAACTACGTATTGAAAAATAAAAACAAATATACTAGTATATAAGAAAACGTGTAGATTACTAAAAACTGAGCTTCAGGGAGGATTGTAAACATGAAGTTGATGAATCGCGGACTGTGTACATTGACAGCAGCCTTGCTTTCGGTATCTGTATTGGCAGGTTGTACAGGTGCAGGTAACGATGCCGGTGCAGGAAAGTTAGTCAAGGTTTCGGTTGGTGTATCAAGTCAAACTCCAGCAGCCAAAGCATTGGAAGAGGTGTTTAAGCCTATGGTGGAGGAACAAACAGAAGGGCGTTATGATATTCAATTATACCCATCTGGTGTGTTGGGAAATGAAAAAGTTGCCTATGATTATACACGTGCAGGCATTGTGGAGATGTGCGTTGTAGGTACACCGATGTGGTCAGAATCGCCTAAAATGGCAGTTCCTGACTTCCCATTTGTTTTTCGTGATGTAGAGCATGCAAGACATTGCTATCAAGGAAAGCTTGGCGCATATATTAAGGAGGATCTGGAGTCAAATCAGCCGATCCAATTACTTTCTTGGTTTCCCAACGGTTCTCGCGTATTCACATCCAATAAAAAGCTTGAGAAATTAGAGGATTTTGCAGGGCAAAAGCTGCGTATGCCCAATAACCCAATTCATGTTAGGCTTGCAGAAAGTCTGGGTGCAAATGTTGTCATTATGGATCTAGGAGAGGTGTTTACGGCGCTTGAGCAGGGTGTTGCTGATGGGCAAGACAATCCGCTTGCAACCGTAAAAACCGAGGGATGGCATGAAGTACAGAAGTATGTATATGATACCAATCATATCGTAGCATCTCTTGAGTTATTTGCAGGAAATGAATTTTGGAACACTTTGAGTGAGGAAGATCAGAAGGTGTTTATAGAAGCTGCAAATCAGGCTTCAGATTATGCTTGGGATCTTTATATCAATCAGCTTGAGGCAGATAAACAATTTATGATTGATCAAGGATTGATTGTAACTGAACTTACAGAACAACAGCGCGAACAAATGATAGAAAAGATTCAACCCGTTTATGATTATTTGGATTCTAATTATGAATGGGCAGATGAAGTGCGAGAGATGATTGATTCGATTGAATAAATAAGGAGAAAATCATGCAAAAATTTATAGATAAATTATTCAAAGGTATTGACTACTTCACCGGTATTTTAACTGGACTAATGGTGTTTTTCGTTTTTCTGAATGTTATTTTACGTGCATTTTTTAATTCTGGTTTAACATGGTCCGAGGAGCTTTCACGTTATCTGTTTGTGTTTGTGACGTATATTGGTGCAATCAGTGCAATGCGGGTCAACGGTCATTTGGGTGTAGACACGCTGATTTCTCGTGTGAAACCTAAAATGCAGATGTTTATGTATATTGTATCACAAACATTGATTGTTGCTATTATGGGTATTTTGATTGCAGGCACACAAAAAATGGTGCTGCAAAATCTGGAGTCCCGCACAGCTGCATTGGGAATTCCGTATGCAGCACTTTATGCGATAGGCTTTGTCACAGGCACAGCGATTGCGGCCATAGCAATTCGCAATATTATTTATGCACTCAAGCATTCAGAAGAAATTTCATCTATTGTTGTGATGAGCACATCAGATGATGATGAAATCATTGCAGAAACACGAAATGATTCTGCAACAATGACAGACGAGGAATATAGAAAGTCTTTGCGTGAAGATGGGGGAAATGATCAATGACCTTGGTAGTATTTTTAGCAGCACTGATTGGCAGTATGCTCATTGGTCTGCCAGTATGTTTTGCACTGCTATTTAGTGGTGTATGTATGATGGGATTTCTGAACGGATTTAATCCTCAGATTTTATCACAAAATTTGTTTTCTGGTGCAGACTCTTTCTCCATGATGGCAGTTCCGTTTTTTATCATGGCGGGTGAATTTATGAATCGTGGCGGCATTACGAAAAGAATTGTAAATGCTGCAAATGCGATGATTGGTCATGTTCGCGGCGGTCTTGGTTATGTTTCTATTATGGCAATCTTACTGTTTGCTAGTATGGTAGGGTCTGCGGTTGCATCAACTGCTTTTCTTGGTGCGATCCTGATTCCTATGATGGTTCGTGCTGGTTATAATAGAGATAAAAGTACTGCACTGATTGCAGCAGGCAATATTCTTTCGCCCATCATGCCGCCATCGGTGCCGATGATTATTTTAGGTGTGCAGTCGGGTGTGTCCATTACCAAGCTGTTCATGGGTGGTATTGCTCCTGCTGTATACCTATCTCTCTCCCTGTGTGCAATATGGTTTTTTATTGCAAAACGTGATAATTTGCCAAAGGCAGAACGTCAAAGCACAGGACAGGTAGTAAAAGCACTGATTGATGGATTATGGGCGTTAATTTTACCTTTGTTTATATTGTTTGGGCTGAGAAGTGGTAAGTTTACCCCAACTGAGGCTGGTGTGATTGCGGCTGTTTATGCACTGGTTATTGGTATGTTTGTTTATAGGGAGTTAAAACCACGTATGGTTATGGATTGCTTGGTTTCTGCTGCAAAGTCATCTTCTGTCATCATGTTCCTTGCAGCAGCTGCGATGGTTTCTTCCTGGATGATGACGGTTGCCAATGTTCCAGCCATTGTAACAAAGATTCTTTCCCCGTTTATCAGTACACCAACAATCCTCATGTTTGTGATTTGTGGTATTGTATTGTTGGTAGGTACTTCGATGGATGTAACACCAACCATTATGATTTTAACGCCCGTACTTCTTCCAGCAGTCAAAGCAGCAGGTATAAATGTAGAATACTTTGGTGTAATCTTTATTCTTATGACGGTTCTTGGTTTGCTGACGCCACCAGTAGGCACGGTATTAAACGTTGCTTGTAGTGCAGGTAAGATCAATATGGAACGCATCGTAAAATCAATTTGGCCATTCTTGCTGGCAGAAGTTATTATTCTAGCTTTGATGATTATATTCCCTGATTTGTTAATTATCCCGATGAACTTCTTTGCTGGATAATGATAGAATTGAATAATTAAGATGATAAGGAGATTTAACTATGGAAATGACAATGCGGTGGTATGGTAAGGATTACGATACTGTAACGCTGGAGCAAATTCGCCAAACAGGCTATGTAACAGGTGTTATTACAACGCTAATGGATAAGCTGCCTGGAGAAGTATGGACACTGGATGAAATTCTTACATTAAAAAAGGAAGTTGAAGATGCTGGTCTGCATATTTCGGGTATTGAGAGCGTCAATGTAAGCGATGCGATTAAAACAGGTTCCTCTGCTCGTGATAAAGATATTGCAGCTTATATTGAAACATTGGAGAACCTTGGAAAAGCTGGTATTCATTTGGTGTGCTATAATTTTATGCCTGTATTTGATTGGACGAGAACGGAGCTGGATCGTGTGCGCAAAGACGGTTCTACCGTTTTGGCATACTCACAAGATACCATTAATGGCATGGATCCTGAGAAAATGTTCGACGCAATCAAAAATGATATGAATGGTACCGTTATGCCAGGCTGGGAACCGGAACGAATGGAAAAAGTCAAAGAACTTTTTGCAATGTATCAGGACATTGATGAAGATCAGCTTTTTGATAATCTGAAGTATTTCCTAGAAGCCATTATGCCTACTTGTGATAAGTACGATATCAATATGGCAATTCACCCAGATGACCCTGCATGGAGTGTCTTTGGTTTGCCTAGAATCATCTCTACCCAGCAAAAATTAAAACGTATGATGGATATGGTGCCGGATCGGCATAATGGTATCACTTTCTGCACGGGCTCGTATGGTACGAATTTGAATAATGACATGATTGATACCATTCATATGCTCAAAGACCGGATTCATTTTGCACATGTCAGAAATTTACGGTTTAATGATGGTATGCGCGATTTTGAGGAAAGTGCACATTTAAGTGAGGATGGAACATTTGATATGCATGCAATCATGAAGACCTTTTATGATATTGGATTCAGTGGACCGATTCGTCCGGATCATGGACGCATGATCTGGGGAGAAAAGGCTATGCCGGGCTATGGTCTATATGATCGTGCATTGGGAGCTGCATATCTGTGTGGTCTTTGGGAATCTATTGTGAAGCAGTCTGTATCGAAATAAAGGAAATACATTATGAAACTAACAGCTGAAGGATTAAAAGAAAAGGAATCCTGGAAGAAAGCAGGAATTGCGCTGCCGGACTATGATATCAGCAAGGTGCACGATTATACAAATCAAAATCCTCGCTGGGTACACTTTGGTGCAGGCAATATTTTTCGAATTTTTATTGGCTCTATTGCAGATGCTCTTTTAGCCAATGGTGATATGCAAGAGGGTATCATTTGTGTTGAAACTTTTGACTTTGATGTTGTTGATAAAATTTATGCTCCATATGATAACCTAGTATTGGCTGTTACACTTGACTCAGATGGCACAACTGAGAAAAGAGTGCTGGGTTCTTTGACGGAAGCTTTGAAATCAATCAGCACAAGTATGCCTCGTTTGAAAGAAATTTTTGCTGCGCAATCATTGCAAATGGCTTCTTTTACGATTACAGAAAAGGGATACGCACTGACCGACTCAAGTGGGAAATTTTTCCCATTTGTTCAAAGAGATATTGAGGATGGGCCTGGAAAAGCGTCGTCTGCAATGGCAGTGCTTTGTGCGTTGCTGTATCATCGTTATCAGAAAAATGCACAGCCTTTGGCAGTCGTGTCTATGGATAACTGTTCTCATAATGGAGAAAAGTTACAGGCTTCTGTAAGAACCATAGCAACAGAATGGCAGAAGAAAGGGTTTGTAGATGCTGCATTTATAAGCTATTTGACAGACAAGATTTCTTTTCCGTGGTCTATGATTGACAAAATAACACCACGCCCTGCGGACTGTGTTTATAAGTCTTTGAAAAATGCAGGCGTTGAAGATATGGAGCCAATTATAACGTCTAAAAATACATATATTGCACCATTCGTAAATGCAGAAAGACCACAGTATCTTGTGATTGAGGATGATTTTCCAAACGGAAGACCGCCATTGGAAAAAGCGGGTGTGTATATGACAAGCCGGCATATTGTCAATGATGTAGAGCGCATGAAAGTGACGACCTGTCTCAACCCGCTGCATACAGCATTGGCTGTATATGGCTGCCTGCTTGGATATACACGCATTTCTGCGGAAATGAAAGATGCAGAGCTTTTCGATCTGGTACATACCATAGGATTGGTGGAAGGCATGCCAGTTGTGGTTGATCCTGTGATTCTTTCCCCGAAGGATTTCGTCAAAGAGGTTTTGGATGTGCGCTTTCCAAATCCATTTATGCCTGATACACCGCAAAGAATCGCAACAGATACTTCACAAAAGGTTGGCATCCGATTCGGTGAAACAATGAAAGCTTATGCTGCCAAGGATGGTGATGCATCTGCATTAACAGCAATTCCGCTTGCCATTGCAGGCTGGTGCAGATATCTGTTGGCAGTGGATGATGCAGGTGCAGCTTTTGAATTGTCACCAGATCCGATGCTGGATGAGTTGACTCAACAGCTAAAGGATATTAAAGTTGGGGAGCCGGAAACATATCACGGACAGTTGAAACCAATTTTAGCCAATACAAATATTTTTGGAAATGATTTGTATCATATAGGCGTTGGAGATAAAATAGAGAAAATGTTTATAGAACAAATCACAGGCAAAGGTGCAGTAAGAGAAACACTTTATAAATATTTGAAATCGCTTCCACAGCAAAACAAAGCAGCCAGATAATTTAAATCCAATCTCAGATCGCCTCTAGTTGGATGAAGCTGAAAACGAAAGGTAGACACATGGAAAACCACCATGTTGTCTACCTTTTTTGGCACTGAATCGGCATGATAAAATAAAAATATTTATAGGGGCTGTTTGAAAAATCGAAAATTTGTCTTTTTCTACAGGGAACGGCATCCACTGCGTTAAAAATACTCGAAATCCATCAAGGATTCCTGCGTTTTTTGCCTTGTGGCTGCTCGCTCCCTGCGAAAAATCCGTCAATTTCTCTATTTTCAAACAAGCCCTAGTAAAACAAGATCTCCTGTGTTAAGATAGAAGTGGTTTGGCAATCACACAACTAAAAAACACAGGAGCTCATATCATGAAAGACATAGACAGTTTATCACATAGCAGTTAAAGATGCAAACATCATATTGTGTTGATACAGAAGAAAAGTATGAAATAATAATACGAGAAGATATCAACAATCAGCTAAAAGATGATAGAATGAACAACTAGTTGAGCTTGAAAGAGTATGTAGACCTGTTTGCGGTGCAGCCCGTGAAAGCTTGCGGTTGATAGACCGATTCGAAGGCTCATTCTAGGGAATGCCCAGAGGGCAGGCGTACAAGCCACCAGCATGGTCGGTGGCTATTATTTTGTATGTGGAAAAAATAAGCGGTTCTCATTGGTTTTGCTTATGGAAATGGAGGATAAAAAGATGAAAAGTTATAAAAAGCTTGCGCATATTGCCGTTTATACAACAGATTTGGAGCGTTCCATTGCATTTTATGAGACATTAGGCGGCACTTGCACGATGCGCGGTGAGGTGCAAAAGCCAACGGGTGTCAATCAGCTGGCAATGGTTACACTGACAAATTTTGAAATTGAACTCATTCAGCCGGGAGATGGAACTGTTGTAACACCTGACACGGGTGTGATGCCACATTTTGCGATTGAAGTGCAAAACCTGCCATTGGTTGTCAATGCCATGCGTGCTATGGGAATAGGGGCGTTCTGCACAGAAACGCCCAATGTGATACCAGAACTGTTTGGCGGCTTGCAGAATATCTTTTTCCGTGGACCAAGCGGCGAAATGATCGAGCTGATCGAATATTTTGAAGCAGATGAGAAGCAGCCGCGCCTGTAATGAAAAAACCCCTGACGAAATGTCAGGGGTTTTTGATTGGGAAAATGAGGATAGTGCTTTGCAAAATCAGTCGTCTTTCTCGACGTCGGAAGAAATGATGGAGTCAGTTAAGGATTCCTGCGTTTTTTGCCTTGCATCTACGCACTCACTGCGAAAAAATTTGTCGATTTCTTTGTTTTCAGATATGCCATAGAGAATTAATAATGACGTGCTTCGAACAGGTGATCTTCCAGTGCCTTGCGCGCTGCCTGCACTTCTGGCTTGTTAGAAACCTCAGCAACGCCTACACGCCACCAGTTTTCATAGCCGCCAGACATGGTTTTTGGCAGTACCTTGACATCAATCAGGGTAGAAACGGTCTGCTTCTTGGAATCCTCGATTGCAGCTTCCAGCTCTTCCTGTGTCTTAACGGTATAAGTTTTGCATCCATATGCAGCAGCAACTGCGGCGTAGTCAATCTGCATCACCTTACCCTTATGGATACCGTTGGTTACACCCTCTTCCAGCATGTTCTTCTCGGTTGCAATGCAAGCATTGCCCTGACCAACCTCGAGGTTGTTGATGCAGCCGAAGGAAGCGTTATCAAATAGCATGACATTGATCTTGTGACCTGTCTGAACAGAAGTGATCAGCTCAGAGTGCATCATGTCAAAGGAACCGTCACCGCACATGGAGTAAACTTCCTGCTCGGGGCAAGCCATCTTTGCACCCAGTGCAGCAGCCACTTCATAGCCCATGCAAGAGTAGCCGTATTCCATGTGGTAAGTATTCGTCTTGCGTGCACGCCACAGACCCTGCATATCGCCCGGCAGAGAACCAGCAGCGGCAACAACGATCGCATTGTCGTCGATCATGCGGTTGATGGTGCCTAGTACAGCAGTCTGGCACAGCTTGCAGCCAGTCTCTTCGATATACTTCTCAACACATGCACGGTTTGCATCATTGATCTCCGGAATGAAGGAATCCTTATCGGTGTAAACAACATGGTCAAGACGGTCAACCTCGTCGAACCATTCCTTACGCAGTGCCTTTACTTCTTCTGCGTATGCAGCATCGGTGTGGTAGCCGAGCTTTGCCAGCTCTGCACCAATTGCGGAGAGTGCTTCGTTTGCGTCTGCAACAACAGGAGTTGCATCCATCTTGTAAGCCTGGAACTCAGACGGGTTGATGTTTACAAACTTTGCATCGGTGCGGTACAGCCACTTGGAGGCCGTAGTGAAGTCGGTGTAACGGGTACCAACGCCGATTACAACGTCGGCTTCGTGTGCCAGCTTGTTTGCTGCAATGCCGCCAGTGGTACCCAGACCACCAAGGTTCAGTTCGTGTGTCCACTCGACAGAAGACTTACCAGCCTGTGTTTCGCCAAATGCGATGCCGAAATCTTCTGCGAACTTCTTAAATACCTTGTGTGCCTCAGCGTAGCGCACACCGCCGCCACAGATGAGAAGTGGCTTCTTTGCATTCTTGATCACTTCAACAGCCTGATCCAGTGCATACTTGGTGATCGGGCGGCGATCAATGCGCCATACACGCTTCTTGAAGAAGTCAACTGGATAGTCATATGCTTCTGCCTGTACGTCCTGCGGCATGGAGATTGCAACAGCGCCAGTGTTTGCAGTATCCGTCAGAACACGCATTGCGGACAGCATGTCTGTCATAACCTGCTCTGGGCGGTTGATACGACCCCAGTACTTGGTAACAGCCTGAAATGCGTCATGTGCAGAGATGGACAGGTTGTGTGTCTGCTCCATCTGCTGGAGAACCGGATCAGGCTGACGGGATGCATAGATATCACCCGGCAGGAGCAGAACCGGAATATTGTTTGCAGTTGCGGTTGCAGCCGCAGTTATCATGTTACATGCGCCCGGACCAACAGAAGAAGTACAAGCAAAAATCTGCTTGCGGCGCAGCTGCTTTGCATAGCCAACAGCAGCCAGTGCCATGCCTTGCTCGTTCTTGCCCTGATAAACGACCATATCTTTGAGCTCCTGCTCAACGCCGTTTGCAAAGCCAACAACATTGCCGTGACCCGGCAGCATGAAGATACCCTTTACGAACTTATGCTCTACCTCGTTGCCATCCATGTCGATGTAGCTGATGTACTGGTTTTCCAGAAAACGAACCAGTGCTTGGCTTGCTGTCAGGCGGACAGTTTCCATATGCTTCATTATAAAATTCCTCCTAGCAAAGTGAAATGCGAGTTTTTAAATCGTAAATAGAAAGAAATCAGTTGCCGGTTGGGCAGTGCCAGATATGATCGTTTGCATCATCTTCCAGCAGCCATAGATGCTCGGTGTCATCAATGCGGGTTTTGTCCCACGGATTGCCCGGCAGATGACGGATGCCCCATGCGTAGCAGCAAGCATAGCCCGGTGCAGTGACCTGAGAGTGCATCTTGTCAGTGATGATCGCAAGACCGTTGTGGTGGGTCTCATAGATCTCGCCGTTGCCCCAGCCGGCGCCAAAGCCCATCGGCTTGTCATAGCGGTAGAAGTAGCATTCCGGCTGCGGATGATGGTGCGGTGGGTAAGAGGACCACTTGCCCGGCAGGTTTACAACTTCACCAAGAACCATGTTAGAATATGGTGCGTTGTCCAGATCGAAACAGGTGCGTACATCACGCTTGATGCAGCCCATCAGCTCGCCCTGATTGCCGCGTGCCCAAGTGTCAGTATCTTCTGGCTTGTACATTTTGCTTGGGAAGGTCTTCTCATTGAGGGTCTTCTGCACGTAAATGTTGCACGGACCATGCGCTGTGATCTTGACTGCGATGCCCTTGCAGACGTGCAGGCAGGATGGGTTGTAGTCGAACGGATTCGGACGGTCTACATCGTAGGATTCATTTTCCCACGCAATGGTGCATTTGCCATCAAAAACGAGGCAGGCGAGCTCTTTTTCGCTCTCTTGGAATGAATAGGTGTCACCATCCTCCATGACGAGCAGGGCAACATCCATCATAGCATCCTTGCCGATGCCTTCATCAAGATGGATATACTCGTTGTAGCCACGCTTGACTTGCTTATCAATATACATAGCGTATACCTCCAGAAAAAGTAGATCCCTGTGTGTTTGCAGAACAGTTGGGATCGGTTCAGTTTTAAGATGCATATTTGAGTTCATTATAGCATGACCAACAAAAAGCATCAACTAGATGATGTGGTTTTTGGGAGAATAATAGAATTATAAAGATGCTTTGTAACTGGAATACCACGAAATTCTTTCGCAATATACCCATAAACGCAAAAGATAGCTGCTTTTTATGGACATAGCTGAAATGAAATTTAAGTGAGAAGAGGATGAAAGTGGTGTACAAAGTATCTTGTCAATCCTTGTTTATCTGTCTATAATTATAAACAGATGGGAAAAAGATTGCTTGCAATATCTTCTGAAAAAATAACACGATTTTAAGATATTTAAAAATTTGGGGAGGAAATACGCATATGGATGCTTCACGCAGGGAGAAACGTGCACATGGGACACAGGGGTTTCCGTTTCAGATTTATTCTGCACCTGAGGCACAGGATTCCGACCTCGTTCCATATCATTGGCACCCGGAAATGGAGATCATTACAGTGCTGCAAGGTCAGGTGCGTGTGATGATCGCAGATAAGCAGTATATCGGACAGGAGGGAGATATCTTTTTTGTGGGTGCAGGGCAATTGCATGAAATTCGAGGCGGCGTTGGTAATCTATTCCGCGCGTTTGTATTTCCTATGGACTTTTTGCAGTTTCGCCGGGCAGATATTGCGCAAAGTGAGCTACTTGCGCCGCTGAGTGAGGGATTGCTGCGTTTTCCGTCTTATGTTTCGGCAGATACAGAGATCGGCAAAGCACTGTTTTCAGAGCTAAAAAAAATGATACGGATTTGTGCAAATCAACCGTTTGGACATCAGCTTTTGGTGAAGTCCTCTTTATTATATATCATTGGATCGCTGGCGGCGGCGCAGCTTTTGACACAGCATCCCATGCATCCAAAAGAAGAATATCGTGTGCAGCTTCTCAGGAAGATTGTAGAATATTTAGGAGAGCATTGCACAGAAAAACTGCGCCTTGCCGATGTGGCTGCACAGTTTGGATTATCGCCCCAATATTTTTGCAGCTTTTTTAAGGAAAATTCCGGAAGAACTCTGGTGCAGCATATCAATTTTTTACGCATTGAGCGTGCCTCTCGTTTGCTGCGCGAGACCGATCAGCCGATCTTGGAAATCAGTTTGAGTGTGGGGTTTGAAAATGTCAGCTATTTTATCAAGCGGTTCCGAGAAGTGTACGGCTGCACACCAACCGAATACAGAAAATCAGTTGCCAAAAAACAAATATAAAGGGCAGCCATATGATTGCTGAGCGTGCGTATGGAAGTGAGAAAACCTGTGCTTACTATATATAGGATAAGACGCAGAACATGTGACCCCACTGGTGCAGAACACAAAATCTCCTTAGCTTATAGATGGGGACTATATAAAGAACCATATTCCATTGAATGTTTCCTCAACAAAATCAGGCAGTTTTGTCGTATCACTGCGCAACATAACAAGCTTCCTGTGTCTCTTTGTTCATCGTTGCTGATAGTGCTGTTTTTTCGATGAGAAAAATAAGATCGGCTTTTCAGGTCCACCATGTGGATCTTTTTTTGTTGCTTTTGACCAAAAAATAGCGAAAAATATTGGTAGATTTATTGATTGAAATTTCCGTGGGCTTGCCTGTATAATAAAAAAGATCCAAGATTGTTATTTTTTTACCAAAGACGATCATCGGGTATTATTTAATACAAAAAGGAGACTTGAAAATGAAAGGTTACGCAATGTTGAAAATCGGTGAGTCCGGGTGGATCGAGAAGGAGCGCCCTGACTGCGGTCCTCTGGACGCGATTTGTAAACCTCTGGCAGTTGCCATTTGCACATCGGACGTTCATACTCTATGGGAGGGGGCCATTGGTGACCGTCATAACATGATCCTTGGTCACGAGTGCTGTGCAGAGGTCGTGGAAGTAGGCTCTCTTGTCAAGGACTTCAAGCCCGGTGACCGTGTTCTGGTCCCTGCGATCACCCCCGATTGGAACTCACTGGAGGCACAGGCAGGCTATGCCATGCACTCTGGCGGCATGCTGGCTGGCTGGAAGTTCTCCAACTTCAAGGACGGCGTTTTCTCCGAGTACTTCCATGTAAATGATGCGGACGGAAATCTGGCGCTGCTGCCTTCCAACATCTCCCCTGTGGACGCTTGCATGCTGTCCGATATGGTTCCTACCGGTTTTCATGGTGTAGAGCTGGCTGACGTACAGTTCGGTGACACGGTTCTGGTCATCGGTATTGGCCCTGTTGGTCTGATGTCTGTTGCTGGCGCAAACCTGCGCGGTGCATCCCGTATCATCGCTGTAGGCACTCGTTCTGTCTGTGTTGAGGCAGCCAAGGGCTACGGCGCTACCGACTTTATCAGCTACAAGAACGGTCCCATTGATGAGCAGGTCATGACCATGACCGATGGCAAGGGCGTGGATAGGATCATCATCGCCGGTGGTGAGTGCGATACATTCGAAGCGGCTGTCAAGTGCCTGAAACCGGGAGGAAAGATCGGTAACGTGAACTATCTGGGCTCTGGCGAGTTCGTGACCATTCCTCGTGTGGAGTGGGGCGTTGGCATGGGTCATAAGGACATCCGCGGCGGTCTGATGCCGGGTGGTCGTCTGCGTATGGAGAAGCTGGGCGCACTGGTTGCCTCTGGCAAGCTGGACGTGCATCCTCTGGCTACTCATGTCTTTGAGGGCTGGGAGCATCTGGAGGAGGCTCTGTTCCTGATGCGCGACAAGCCGGCTGAGCTGATCAAGCCTGTGGTGAAGATCTCCGACTGATTTTTATGAAAGTATTTGTCGTTTCCGGTTTTCTGGGCGCTGGCAAGACCACTTTCATCAAGGAGCTTGCCCGACGTACCCATCGGGATTTTGCCATCATGGAAAATGAGTACAGTGAAGTGGGCATTGACGGCGCTCTGTTGCGTGACAGTCAGCCAGATCCTGGCGAAAAGCTGAACATCTGGGAGCTGACTGAGGGCTGCATCTGCTGCTCCATGAAAAAAGACTTTGCCACCTCTGTACTCACCATCGCCAACACGGTAGATCCGGAATTTCTGGTGGTAGAGCCGACCGGCGTGGGCAAGCTGAGCAAAGTGCTGGAAAATCTCTCCAAAATTCAGTATGAGCGCATTTCGCTGCTAAGCCCGATCACCCTTGTGGACGGCAATTCCTTCCAGCGCTACCGAGCCGAATATGCGGATATTTATCAGGATCAGCTGGTCAGTGCGGGCAACATTCTGGTGACCAAGATGGAAAACGCCGACCCGGAGGATTTGGATCGGCTGGCGACCCAGCTGCAAGAGCTTGCACCCTGTGCAGAGATCTGCACCACGCACTACTCTCAAAATTCGGAGGAGTGGTGGCAGTCTTTGTTGAAACGCCCGTGCGCGGGTGCCAAGCCCCTTCCAGAGCAGCCGGAGGAATCCGTCACTCTGGAAAATCTGGGGCTTACGGAGATAAGTCTGCCATCTGGCAACCATCTGCTGCTCTTTTTGCAGGGGGTGGTGTCTGGCGTGTTCGGCAATATCTGCCGTGCCAAGGGCTACCTGCAAACCGGTGAGGCTTGGCTGCGCTTTGATGTGGTAGACCGAACATACAGCATCACGGGCTGTGACCCTATGCCTGATCCCCGTGCGGTGTTCATTGGGGAAAAGCTGAAGCGTTCCTTGCTGCGAGAGGTGTTACAGCAGCCTTTGCTGGCCAGTCCGGTCAAGGTCTGCGCTCACCGCAAGATCCGTGCTCACCGCAGGATTCGCTGCTGATGCTCTGCTGCTTGGTGCTTGAAGCAGATCCAGCGGTGATTCAAAAAAATAAAAATCCCCCTTCGGTTTAGGGCTTGTTTGAAAATAAAGAAATTGACGGATTTTTCAGACAGCCCCTAAAAGGGGGTATAAAATAATTATTGGCAGTATCCGATTTTTCGGGTACTGCCATATTTTAAGAGTACACAAACTGGAAAAAGGCAAAACAAGGATCCCCTGTGGATTCACGCCTTTTTCTGACGAGAAATTTTTCAGAAAATCGCTCTTGTTGAATGATGCGGTATTGCCTTAGTTTTCAGATACACACTAGTGATCGTAGCGCACACGAATATTATTTTCGGAGAAGAAATGCATATATTTCTCGGGCGGACGACGATCTGTAATAAATGCAGTCAGATCCTTAAGCGGACAGAACGAAATGACAGCAGACTTGTCCAGTTTGGAGGAGTCTGCCAGTAAGTAGATACCGCCAGCATGCTGCACAACACCACGCTTGATCTCTGCTTCGAGGAAGGTTGTGTTGGTCATGCCGCTTTCCAGAGAGATTCCAGTTGCAGCCATAAATGCTTTATTGATCGTCATACCAGAAAGCATTTCAAAGGTAGACAAGCCTGTAAATGAGTCAGTCGCTGCGTTATAGATACCGCCAAGCGAAATCAGGCTCAGGTTGTCATACTTGGAAGCCTCGCTCATTGCACCGAGTGAATGGGTGATGACGGTAACGCGCTTACGGCTGGACAGATAACGGAGCAGACATACGGTGGTCGAACCAGAGTCAATAAAAATAGTGTCTCCGTCCTGTACCTCGTTTGCGGCGAGCATACCGATCTGGTTCTTGTCTGAGGAGTTGAGGTTGGAGCGAACAGGCATAGGTACAGCTCCGGGGGAGCCAACAATTGTTACACCGCCATAGACTTTGGCGATGTGACCACGTGCCTCCAGATCATTTAAGTCACGCCGGATGGTGTTTTTGGACACACCAAAGACCTCGCAAAGTTCGTCGATGGAGACGGTCTCTTTGGAGATCACATACTGCTCAATGGAGTTGAGTCTACTGATTTTCATGGTTCTCCCTTTTCTTTACACTTCTTAATTTCTAGGGCAACACCGTACAATGTCATCTGCGGCGCTTTGCGAAAATTTCGTGCCATAAATTCGTTGTGAATCCTTGAAATCCATCAAGGATTCCTGCGGATTCACGCCTTTTTCTGACGAGAAATTTTTCCGAAGATCGCTCTTGCTGAATGATGCGGTATTGCCCTGGTTGTTCTTGTTCGGAAAGCGCAGTGGAGCATACGTTACGCCTCTGACAAAGTAAAACACTTCTTCTTATAATTTTATCAGAAAATATTGAAAAATCAACCAAAATAGCAAGATAAGCAGATGATTTTCTAAAACATACAAAAATAGTTTAAGTATGCGCAAGAAAACGGCAAAATACGCAATTATAACCAACATATTACAAAGAAATATCAATAATTTCACAATAAAGAAACGGAATAGAGAAAAAATTTTTCCGACAAATCCTCATATCAGCATTGAAATTTATCCAAAACGATGATAAACTACAAATAGTGAGAGGAGGAAAACAGCAAGCTCGTTATGAGACTGACTGATTTTCACATAAATTTTGTATATTTATAGGCAGGTGTATGCAATGCAGAAAGCAGAAAAAATGAAGGAACTGCGCGTATTTGCCCAGCAGATTCGAGTGGAAGCTCTGAAAACGATTGGCTCTCTTGGCTTTGGTCATGTTGGCGGTTCTATGTCCGTTGTAGAAGCTCTTGCTGTCCTTTACGGCGATATTATGAAGGTAGATCCGAAAAATCCGCGCTGGGAAGATCGTGACTGGTGCGTTATGTCTAAGGGTCATGCAGGTCCAAGCATGTACGCAACGCTGGGTCTTAAGGGATTTTATCCGGTAGAGCAGGCTTATACCCTGAACCAGCCGCATACCAATTTCCCATCCCATACTGACCGCACCAAGACTCCGGGCGTCGATCTGACCACTGGTTCTCTGGGTCAGGGTATGTCCAGCGCAGTTGGTGCTGCTCTGGCAAACAAGGTAGACGGTCGTGATAACCATGTATTCGTATTCGTTGGCGACGGCGAGTGCGATGAAGGACAGGTTTGGGAGGCTGCACAGTTCGCAGCACACTACAAGCTCGACCATCTGATTTGCTTCGTAGACAACAACAAGATGCAGCTTGACGGTTCTGTTGATCAGATCATGGGTCATGGCAAGGGCATCGGCGCAAAGTTTGATGCATTTGGCTGGAATGTGATCGAGCTGGCAGACGGCAATGACGTAGAAGCAATTTATGATGCAGTTCAGGCTGCTTATGAAGTTTCTGGCAAGCCCACTTGTATTGTGCTCAATACCGTTAAGGGCAAGGGCTGCACATTTGCAGAGCCATCCGGCGCACACTCCTCTCAGCCGACCAAGGAGCAGTGGGACGAGGCAATTGCATTTGCTGAGGCAGAACTCGAAAAGGTTAAGGCACAGTAAGGAGGGTATCGAACAATGAGCTTTACTTTGATTGGCAAGCACGAGAAAGATTCCCGTGCAAACCGTGACGGTTATGTAACCGCAATGGAAGAAATGATGAAGGCAGATCGCAATGTCGTACATATCGACTGCGACCTGTATAACTGCATCAATACTGCAAAGCTGGAGAAGGAATTCCCGGATCAGTGCTTTAACGCTGGTATCGCAGAGGCTGACGCAGTAGGCGTTGCAGCTGGTATGACCGCTGCTGGTAAGACTGCGTTTGTACACTCTTTTGGCTGCTTTGCTTCTCGCCGTGCATTCGATCAGGCATTCATGTCCGCAGCTTATGCAAAGCTGCCAGTACACATTCTGGGTTCTGACCCGGGTGTATGTGCAGCATACAACGGTGGCACACATATGCCGTTCGAGGACTGCGCACTGTATATGGCGATTCCGGATTCGATTGTTGTAGATCCGACTGACTATGCAATGCTGTACTCTCTGACCAAGAAGATCGCAGCTTCGGGCAAGTTCTCCTATATGCGTATGGTTCGTAAGAACATCATCAAGGTATATGAGGACGGCGCAGACTTCGAAATTGGTAAGGGTGTTACTCTGAAGGAAGGCAAGGATGTAACCATCATCGCTTCCGGTATCATGGTAGACGAGGCACTCAAGGCACAGGAGACACTGGAAGCTGAGGGTATCTCTGCAAAGGTTGTTGACATGTTCACTTGGAAGCCAATCGATGAGGAACTGATTGTTGCTTCCGCAAAGGAGACCGGCGCAATTGTAACCGCTGAAAACCATCAGGTCAACTGTGGTCTGGGTTCCGCTGTTGCACAGGTTGTTGCAAAAAAATGCCCAGTTCCGATGGAGATGATCGGTGTACAAAACCGCTTTGGTCAGGTTGGTGCACAGGGCTTCCTGCAAGAAGAGTACAACCTTACTGCGGCTGATATCGTTGCAGCTGCAAAGAAGGCTGTTTCCCGCAAGTAATTTGACTTCAAATAAAAGGGTCTGTTGCAGAATGCAAATTCTGCAACAGACCCTTTGAGGCTGTCAAAGAACTTTGACAGCCTTTCCAGGGGAACCCAGTCCCCCTAGGGCTTGTTTGAAAATAGAGAAATTGACGGATTTTTCGCAGGGAGCGAG
>JAHHRJ010000022.1 GCA_020025885.1 Butyricicoccus sp.
TTCCTATCTGTTACGATATAGACGAATTATTTTCTTGTGTGCCCTTGCTGGAGTTCCCGCTCCGCAGGGTACTTTTTCTTTTGTCCAAAGACTTCTGCTTATTCATGGTGTTACTCCAAAAAATTCATTGAATACAGCATTACCTACATACTCTTTGAACCTCATGGGATTTATGTAGTAATTCCACCGTGTTCCAGTACCACGCACAGCGTTTCCAAAAGGCAGTACTCCACGCTGGAGACCAGCCCGTACAAACTGTTCTGATTTTCCCATACATCTTGCTGCTGCCTTTGTGCTGATTTTTTTCACTGGAATAAATACTTCATCAGCTGTGGCTGTTTCTTCGTATCCCATTAAAAAATCAGCCGTAACACCTGTGACATTTGCTAACACCTTGATGCGTTCCCAATTCGGGATGTTTCTGCCTGCAAGGTATTGGCTGATTGCAGCTTTAGAAGCACCTGACTTCTCAGCGAGAACCGTTTGACTCATGCTGCTATGATCCATTGCGTACTTCAATCGCTCTGCAAAAGTTTTCATTTACTTTCACCTCTCTGCTTCCATAGATTCGGTTTCATTACGAAATAAAGATTTGAAACGACAACCAAATCAGAACCGCGCAGATTACTGCTATCTTTATCAGTAAGTAAACTCTCTGCTGACTCCGCTTCCGGCAGCGCTGTTCATGCATCAGCAAAGCGACTGCTTTGCGTAATTTTGCATCTGACTGCTCTTTCTGGCTTACTTTTTCCAGATCAGATTGCAAATGAAAAATATTATCTTCCATCTCTTTGAAGCACTGACCTTGAAAAACCAATCCACACCATAAGAGTTCTACACTATGTCCCAGTGCTCGGTTATACTTTTCACTTTTCTGACTCATGTTTTCTTCCTTCTCATTACACAGAATGCGGCATCAGGTGTTTTTTGATTTCCTGATAGCTCATACCAACACCAATCAGCACAGCGATCTTGTTCTCGACCTCGGAAACCAGCGTGAGTTCCTCAGCCGTCATGTAGTCACTTGCGGTTGTAGTCTTGTCCGCACCGCGCTCCTTCCGCAGCTGCTTTGCCGTCTTGCCCAACGCCAACAAATACGCGAGGTTCGTAAACTGCCCATACTTCATCGCCTTATGCGGACTATCGGGCAGTGCCTTGATTGCATCGGTCATGCTGACGCGCACCGGCTTGCGTTCTGCCTTTGCCGCCTGCACCTTGTAAAGCTCGAAGCGCATTGCATAGAACTGGCGAACCAATTCAGTCTTAAAGTCTGCCACGATATCAGTATTTTTAAGGAATGTCATCAACAAGGTTGCTTGCTGTTCATTCAAGTGGTAAACTTTCTTCTTATTTGTTCCTCGGCTATACTTAACAGATGTGATTTCAAATCGCACCTGTCCAAACCTCTCCAACCGTTCTGACTGTTTCTCAATGATACGCTGAATTGATCGGTAACTATTTCCAGTCGCTTCAGCAATCACATCTGACGTAGTGAACGGCTCGCCGGTATTGGGCGATAAGAATACCATGTTATCCATGATAGAGTCTCCTTTTCTAATTCTTTTGCTCGCGGATGATATCCGCAAGTGCGTTCTGGAATCGCTCTTCTGCACCACTTGGGGTTCGATGACCATTGAGTACCATGCTGACATACTCAGGCGTTACCCCCAAATGCTCTGCAAGACGCTTCTTGGCTATGCGATGCATATGCATTTTGCCAATAATTTCAGCTGTCCATTGTGCAGGCATACAATTTTCACCTCCCGTTATTTTATAGTTGTATTTCATAAACTTTTGCGGTATCATAAGAATATAAGAACTTAAACTATTTTGATTCCGCATTTTGTTTTCGTAGTTTATGTTCTGCAACCTCTTGAGTTCAGTATAGTACATGAACATAAACTATGTCAATATTGTTTTGTCATGTTCTTGAACTTTCATCAACTTTATACAAAAAAAGGTGTGTTCGATCTATGTTTTATGACATTTACGCCTATTTATGCGGGCAGATTGGAAAAAGTCCAAGTTCTGTTGCGCAGGAACTTGGTATCAATAAATCAAATGTGACAAATTGGAAAAATAATGGCTATACACCTCGCGGTGATACTCTAAATAAAATTGCTGAATATTTTAATGTCTCAATTGATTTTCTATTAAGAGATGGCGCACCAAAAGAGACTGTCACAAGTGATATGGCTGCATCGGAGGATATTCGTAGCATTCATCGTGGACAAACAGAAGAAAGTAAGTTTCAACTAGCTGAAAAAATACCAACTGATACTATATCAAGCGATGAAGATATTCGCAGAATTGAACGTGCGCGAACACGAATGAATGATAAAGAAAAGGCTGATATGATGAAAATTCTTGAAATATCATTCAAACAATTCTTTGCTGATGATTTTGAGGATGATGATGTCGATTGATAGGAAACGTAGAACACAAATAAAACAAGCTGTTCTTACAGCTATTGGTCCAGTCTATGGTCACCTATCTCTTCCAGTTCCTGTTAAACATATTGCCAAATCACATAAACATATCAAATTGATTAAATATAGCACATTTATGACGTTTCATGGCTTGACATATACAGAAATGTTAAGTTTCGCGGATACATGTGACGCTTTTACAGACTATCAAGCAACAACAAATCGATATTTGCTATGTTACAACGATAAAGATGATGTCATCATTCACTCAAATCGATATCGTTGGAATATCGCTCATGAACTTGGTCATATTTTTCTGAAACATCATCAAGAGCATCCAGAAACTCGCTTACTTCGAAATTCTTTGGGCGAACAAGAATATACGAAATTAGAAGAAGAAGCTGATTTATTTGCAGCATATCTTCTGGTTCCTCATTCTGTGCTCTTAATGTATTCCGTTTCTAATCAACACCAAATGGCATCATTGTGCGAAATTTCTGGTCGTGCTGCTGGCTATCGATTGTCAGACTTCACCCTTTGGAAACGACGTAAAAAGTCTGAAATCTATGACTACCAAATCCTGAATGCTTTTTCTTATTATATTGATGAGTCCATACGACTCTCAATAATTCGTGAACAAAAATATATAGATTGGATTGACGATCATCATATATGCCCCATATGT
The DNA here is from genome assembly GCA_020025885.1 of Butyricicoccus sp. GTDB lineage: Bacteria > Bacillota > Clostridia > Oscillospirales > Butyricicoccaceae > Butyricicoccus. The sequence continues at coordinate 3,115 of JAHHRJ010000022.1, forward strand.
AAAACTTTTCATGGTGATAATAAATATCCTTTCTGTCCTGTATGCGGTCTCGAAAATATATTATTTCATTGGGGGATAAGACGAACTTCTATGGTATATCAAGGAATCGAATTGGATCATGCTGGAAAAGCACTCAAATGTCCTATATGTGAAAATGAAAAACATTTTAAAGAGGGCGATCATTGTATTATTTGTGGCTCTATACTAATAAATAGATGTACTTTTTGTAATCACGATGAGCCTTTACCTGGAAATGCCCGCTTTTGTCCATACTGTGGTCACGAAACAACTTTTTTACAAAAAAATATATTGCTTCCATGGGATTTTGAACAAGAGCAAAGTGATCTAAGTGAAGAAATCCCTTTCTAAACCGTTCTCTATATTGATTTCAATAACAAAAAACCGCAAAATTTGTCGATAAGTTTTCTATTGTTCTTATTTGTCGATTTTTATGGCAAATGATATACTATGGTTATAAACCATTTTTATAAGGACGTGTAAAAAATGAAAAATGAAGCAAAAACTAAAAAACAACATCCAGTATTGGCCGCCATAGTATTATTTTTTCTGATATTATTTTCAGCGTTATTATTGTTTGATTCATGCAGTAAATCAGACGACACTAAAAATAAAACAAACGAAGTCAACGGTTACACAATCCCTTTCGGTACACTGCTTGATGCAAACCCACATGGAGGTGAAAATGGAAATACGTTGGTCATTAAAGCGAAAATCACTCCTCTTCTTTCAAACAAGCGAACTATAGAACAAAATTTTTTGAATGTTGAAAATATTATAAAGAGTCAAGATGGTTCAAAATTTGAAGCAATTGACTATTGGGCAGTTGCTGATATGGAAGACGGTTCAGAATCTAAAGTCATCTCGTTCACGGTAAATACAGTTGCAATTTTTGGAATATCACATGAAACTATCCCTGCAAATAAAATTGTAAATTATGTGGACGACCTTTGGATTCTGCCAAGTCTGTTGAAAGAGGATTGATTATAGTAAACAAAAAAATCCGCCCCAGTGCAGCTAACACTAAGGCGGATTGAAGCGAATACTGGGACAGGCCCAATAATCACCCATGCATTATCATTATATCACCTGTCCTTAGTTTTGCATACCCTTTTTGGGAAAAGAAAGGTGATATAGATGCCAGTTTATAAAAACGAAAAAGCCGGAACCTGGTTCTGCAAATTTTACTACACCGATTGGACTGGAAATCGAAAACAGAAAAAGAAAGAAGGTTTCCGCACCAAAAAGGAAGCGCAGGAATTCGAGCGTGAATATCTATCCAAAGCACACGCATCTTGTGATATGTCTTTTGGCTCTCTGGTGGAATTGTATATGGAAGATTGCAAGCATCGTCTGAAGCCTACCACTTATTCCAACAAGGAATTTTTGATTGCTACAAAGCTGCTCCCCTTTTTCAAGGATATGCCGATCAACTCCATTACGCCAGCCACAATCCGCAAATGGCAAAATGAGCTGCTCGCAGATCCAAAGGTATACTCCCCCACCTACCTAAAGACGGTCAACAATCAGGCAAGTGCTATTTTTAATTTTGCGATGAAATATTATCGTCTGGAAAGCAACCCTTGCAGACTTGCCGGAACGATGGGAAAGAAACATGCAGATGAAATGGCAATTTGGACCATGCAAGAATTTAACCGCTTCATCAAAGCCATAGAAGACAAGCTTCCGTCCTATGTAATGTTCCAGCTTCTATTTTGGACTGGTATGCGTTCCGGTGAGCTGCTGGCCTTAACTGTGGATGATTTTGATTTTACAGCGCACACAGTCAGTATCTCAAAGAATTATGCACGGCATAACAAAGAGGATCTGATACTTCCCCCAAAGACGCCCAAGAGCAAGCGTACCATCACGCTGCCACCATTTCTTTCGTCTATTGTAGAACGGTACTCCACTTGTATCTATGTGGATGATCCTCACAATAGACTGTTCAATTACACCAAACACTATCTGCATCATGAAATGGATCGCGGATGTAAGAAGTCTGGTGTGCAGCGTATCCGAATTCATGACCTCCGGCACTCACACGCATCATTCCTGATTGAAAAGGGCTTCTCCCCGCTGCTGATCGCCGAGCGACTTGGACATGAAAATATAGAAACCACGCTGCAAACATACAGCCACCTATACCCGAACAAACATGGCGAAGTTGCTGCCTTGATCGAAGAATCGTACACCGCGCTTCAAGATGATAGTACGCGCTAAAAATTCAAGCTGATTTTGAATCAATAGTACGTTTCTAGTACGCACAAAAAACAGCCCCGTAAAAATCCGAACTTTATCCGGTGATTTACGGGGCTTTGTTCTGCTATTTTCCAGATTTACACAACTTATAAAACGTGTTCAATCTTGTGCTTTTTATTCCCACTCGCCGAGTGGATTTCAATTCTAAACATTTTTGTTTTGGTAATTTGATTCCATTTGGCTTTTTATGATACCAGTTATCCAAATCCTACGGGGTATCTGACCTTTTGCTATCAAAAATCTATCAAGAGGTGTTATCAACGGGTGCTCTTGATATCTCATTCGATGGGTTTAGAGGTTTTATTGTTGAATCGATTATAACACACCATTCTATTTTTAGCAAACACTTTATACGCAGTTGCTTAGTAGAGAATTTATAGCCAAAATGCTGCACTGTAATTTAACACTGTTTTTCGTTCTTTCCAATCAGGCATGAGCGTTGTCAAGAGTGCATAAAAGTGCTTGGAATGGTTTGGATGGATAAAGTGGCAAAACTCATGCATCACGACATATTCAATACAACTGCGCGGTGCTTCCAGCAAATGCTTATTCAGAGTAATAATTCCCTTTTGTGTAAGGCACGACCCCCATCGGGTCTGCATCTCTCGGATGCGCAGTTTCGGGATTGCAACACCGTATTTTTGAAAGACTGGATAAATCTCCAACATAATTTCTTCAAATACTGCACAGCATCGCGCATCAAAATACTGTTTTATGAGCTTTTGTTTTTTTGCAAAATTACTTGGATCTGTGACCTCTAACATCAGATAAATACCATCTGATGTAACTTTGTCTTTGTTGCTTTGTTGGACGTTAAGTTGCAAGCTGCGTCCCAGCAAGTAAAATGTTTCTCCGCTAACAAACTGCTTTGGCTCAGGGGCATACTGTGCCATTTCTGCAAATTTTTTCTGTGCATTTTCAATATAATTTGCCTTACTTGCTACAAAAGCATCGATCCGCGCTTGTGGAACAGATGGAGCTGCCGAGACATACACTGTGCCATCCTTACGGATTCGCAGATTGAGATTTTTCACAGACTTTCGTTCCAACTCATAGCGAATCACACTGTTTTCCTGCACCACAGTTCTCTTGGATATCATCTTGCTTAAAACCTCCGAAGTGCAACTGTTTTGACGTTCTCAATGATTTTGTCAATGGTATCAAAAGATAGTTTCAGTCCCTGTGTCCTTTCATATTCATAAAAGAGATCATCAATATCCTGCGAAATTCGGTCATGAATCGTCTTGTTGTTTGACCAATCCACTTGACTGTGATTGGTAATAATTTTCGTAATTTGAACTGCGATTTCTGCAATCAAATCGGGAGAAAGTTCGGTTTCCTGTGCTTCATCAAAAACAGCGGATAATACCCCATAGAACGCCTGTGCATGGACATTATTCTTGATGCAGTCTGGATAGCTGACTGTACTTTTTCCTGCGTGATAGTCCTCCATAATCTCCCGCATTTTTGCCAAATACTCTGCCTCTGAAATCACCTTTTCCTGATATAGTGCCAAAGCCTCTTGGATTCTCTTGGAAAAGCTATCATAGTACGCTGGATTTTCCTGATATTTCTCGTTGATGCTGCGCGTCAGCTTGCTTGTAATTGCATCTGCCTTGGCACGCAGAGAACCTAAATGTTCAAGTTCCCGCTCGAAATCATCCTTATTGAGGATATCGACCGGACTTGTGATCTGTTTGAGACCGGCTACGGATAAATGTGTATCCAGCAGATTTTGCATGAGTGGCTCATATTCGGCGTTGTCAATAGCTTCACAATAGCGGATCTTCACACTGCGCCGCACTTTTTGGAAAAATACAAACGCATTCTGAAAGCGCTTTAATTCATCCTTGGGGATGGCAGTATATACCTGATCTGCATTGAGTGCCAAATGGAGCGCTTTGCCAAAGGCGCAAAGATTGTTATAAAATTCCTGTCTGGTTTTCTCATCTGCTAAGAAAAGCTCCACTTCTTCTGTGTCATTTGGATGCTTCAAGCCCGCAAACAGCTCCACCAGCCGTGTATAGGCTTCGCGCAGTTCCCCGATTGCAGACATGACATCAACCACCACGCCTTTTAGGTCTCCGCCGTCAAAGTTTTCCAGTCCTGCGCCGCTGTATAGATCCATAGCCGTATCCAGCTTTTCAATCAAACCGCGATAATCCACGATCAAACCATAATCCTTACCCTCGTAAAGACGATTGGTACGCGCGATTGCCTGCAAAAGTCCATGCTCTTTCAGTTCCTTGTCGATATAGAGTACACCACAAATGGGCGCATCAAAACCAGTGAGCAGTTTACCGCATACAATCAGGATATCAATTTCCCCACTGCAAAACTGGCTTTTCATGGTTTCCTCATAAGTGTCAGCATCACCATAGCGCTTCATCATGCGTTCCCAGTATGCAATCACCTTGTCATCCGTCCCCGTCTCCAAATCGCTGACACCCTCACGCATATCAGGCGGTGAGATTACAACCCCACAATTGAGGTCTCCAAACTGTTCAAAACATTCCAGATAACGCACCGCATCCCGCTTATAGTTTGTCGCAAGCATTGCCTTAAACCCAGAATGCTGTACGCTGTGAGTAAAATGCTCATTGATATCCAGTGCAATGCGGCGAATCCGGGCATCCGTTGAAGTCAAGCGGCGGATACTGCTCCATTTTTTGCGCAAATCCTCTTTTTGTGTCTCTGTCAGGCGTCTTGTGGTATGCTGAAACCAGAGGTCAATATTTTCTTCGTCTACTACCTGCTCCACAAAACGCCCCTCATAGATGAGCGGGACAATCGCCCCATCTTCCACGCCATCGCGAATGGTGTACTTGTGAATAAGCCCACCAAACTTTGTCATGGTGTTTTTCTCTTTTTGCATGAGTGGTGTACCTGTAAAGCCCAAATAGCAGGCGTTAGGAAATACCGTGCGCATTTTGGTTGCCAGCAAACCATAGTTAGAGCGATGACTTTCATCAATCAGAATAAAGATATCACGCGAAAAGTTTTTGGTTTCCATGCGTTCCGCAGTGTTGAACTTATTGATAATACTGGTAATGATATCTGCATGACCTTGATTCAAAATCTCCACCAAATGCCGCCCGCTCGTCGCATGGTCAGGATTTAAGCGCGTATGTGTAAAGGTCGCAGTGATTTGCCGATCCAGCTCTTTTCGGTCAGTCACAACAACTACGCGTGGATGACACTTAGAAAGCTCCATCAGGATGTATTTCGCCAGCATCACCATGGTGAGACTCTTACCGCTGCCCTGTGTATGCCAAATCACGCCGCTTTGTCGGTTTTCACCTTCTTCCGCCGCGGTGATGGTCTTTATTACTTCTTTGATTGCAAAATATTGCTGATAACGGCAGATTTTCTTAATATTGGCATCAAACAGGATAAAATAGCGTATCAGTTCCATGACACGTTTTTGCGCAAACAGCGAAATGATCGCCTGATCCTGCACAGTCACAAGCCGCTCTGCAATATATTTTGCTGTCATCTCCTGTAAAAAGGCGTTGTCTTGCTCTTTCCATGTATTCCAGAACTTCTTTGGTGTACCTGTGGTGGCATACTTCACTGCATTTTTGTTCGTCGCAAACACGATTTGAGCGAATTTGAAAAGCTGCGGAATGTACTCTGCCTGCTGGTTGCGTACCGTCTGATCAATCGCGCGTTCCATTGGGATATGGGGTGCTTTACATTCCATGACCGCAAAGGGAATTCCATTGATAAAGAGTACAATATCTGCCCGTGCGTTGTGCTGCTTGTCCACACTGTCTACTGCAAACTCATCTGTCACATGAAACACATTGTTTTCGGGATGCTCCCAATCAATGTATTTCAGGTCGAAACTGAGCAGCCGCCCCTCCCCTACGTCTTCTGGATAGCTCTTGCCCAATAACAGCAAATCATAAATTTTTTCACTCGTGCGAATCAATCCATCGGTCAGCGGCTCGTCCAAATCCTCAATGGCGCGTTCAATCGTGGCGGCTGAAAACGCATTTTCTTTCTCTGCATAGGTGTACTGGTTGATTGCCTGCAATCGTTCCCGCAAAACATCCTTGAGCAGTACATGATATGGACTGCCCCGCTGTCTTTGGCAGTCCTCCGGCGAAATGTAAGTATAATCCATTGCCCGCAGAAGATCAACCGCCGGCTGTTGGCTGGCATTTTTCTCTAAATATTGTTTTGTATCCATCATCACACCTCCAACTGTCTATAAAAGCAGGAATAGCGGGGCGGAAAAATCTGCCTCACTTTCTTGTGTAAATGTTACTTTTCTCTTATGTATTCACCTTTTTTCATTCATGCATAGCAACACTCAAAGCAACAGCCAGTAATTCCTCTGCATTTTTTGAATTATCAATAGCCTGTTTCAGCAATTCTTTTTCAGCATCTGTAAAATTATGATTTGCATTTTGTACTGCCCATTTACAAATTAGTTTTACGTCTTGTTCTGTCATATTTTCACCCTCACAATCCCTGTTAATAGAAGCTGCATCAAGGCTTTTTTCTTTTGTTTTTCCTGCTCTAATTCTTTTTGAAGCAGTTCAATTTCCCGGTCGGCGGTGGCAAGGACTTCTGCAATTGCTTGTTGCTCCATAAAACTTGGTAAAAGAATTTTTTCCATTTTATAATCTTTATAATATACATGTGGAATGGTAGAACCATTTAGATATTTTGAAAAATCAATCCGCTCTAATAAATAATATAAATACTTGAGCAATACATCATCCTTAGGATAAATACATCCTAAAGTACCAATTGTTGACGATTTTTCTTGGCAAAGTTGTATTTTTCCAGCGCTTGCACCATCTTTAATGATAGAAATATATGAATTTTCGTTCTTGTAATAATCAAGATATCCTAATACTCCACTTGCACCATACACAGGATATTTTTCTCTATCACTTTGCTCACAAACCGATGATACGGTTAGCGATATGGAATTGTACATAGAAATATTTTTGATATAACAAGCAGTCCATTCTCCACTAAACCCTTTCAAACGCTTCTTCCCTGTTAAGAGCTGCTGCATGAGATATTTTTTCTGTTTCTGCTTTTCGGCAATCAACTTTTCTTTCAGTTCAATCACCTTATCCTGCGTGGTGAGGATCGCAGCAATTTTTTGCTGTTCTTTGTAACTAGCCAAAGAAATTGCAACCTTTTCTAAAGAATTTTGCCCAATATTTATATGTTGTGCTCCAGCAGCACCTCTAATAATTTCTTTACGTACAGAAAATGTTTTAAGCAGGCGGTCTAAATAAATCGGATCGTACTCTGCCTTCTTTTTTCCCCGAATGACAAATCCGCTAAATGTCGCAGTTTTTTCTTTGTCCAGGTATACATTTGATGTTCCTGCATCTTCATAGTTCTCAGAACTTCTTTGAAACAAAATGTCTCCATAGGCTACGCCAAACTCTTCTGCTTGCTTATCCGTAATTTCTATTGCTCCAAGAATTGTATCATAGTAGATTGGTTTTTCGCTAAGGATATCACGAACACTAATCAGTTTCTTTCCTGTTCCAAATTTTTCTTTCTCAGCATTGATTCCATTTTTAAAGTTCAACAACTCTAACAATTGTGTTGTACGCCATTCAGCAGGAGATATTCCAGCCTTCGTTTTCCAATATCCTTCTGGCACTTCGCCCCGCTGGATCTGTTCTATCCGCTGTTTGATTTCATCCATCATATAATTGTCTCCTGCAATTTCTTCTCCTTATAAATCCTGTAAAGAAAAACGATGTTAGTAGCAACTAAATTCAAAGCATATTCAACATATGCATCTGTTATATTCTGCACAGTTGTACCTTGCCCATGACCAGATGTTTTGTTTCTAAGCGTTGGCGCTCCTGATTCTAGGGTTGTACGAATATTCGTAATATGATTATTCAAATAAGATGGATAAAAAGAGTTCTTTTCTAAAACAGCAATTAGCTGTTTTGCATTAGCCTTATCCTTATCAAACACATATCCGAGCCCTGAACAAATCGTTTTCATAGTACTCTCGAAAGCCTTCATTGCATTTAATATAGCATCTTTATTTTCGGACTTCCTATAATGCTCAAACGCTAAAAGATATTCCTCTTCAGCTCCTCTAAATTCTTCATCTAACAATAACTTTAATGTTGGCTTAACAATGTTTTCATGCACAACTGTATTGGTTTTGACAATGATTTCTCTATTGAGAAATTCATATCCCAAACTGTGTTGCTTTAACCGTAAATTCAATTCATCAATCGCATCTTGGAAGAAGTTATTTTCTCTGTTAAATATATAACACTGTTTATGGATTTTGTCATTTGAAACAAAAACCCCAAAAATAAAGTCCATCAAATCCAAAAAATTTTCATCGCTACAACAATCCACATATATTTCTAAAGCTTCAAAAGAATTGGCTAAAATACTAAAATTACCTGGTATATACTTTAATCCTTTTTCCTGCGCAAACATTTTACACAATTCTTCAGGAGCACGTGCAAAACTACGATTTTCCTTACTTGCTTGTTCAAAAACATTCTGAATTATAGTAAAGAATTGATTTCTAAAAGGTGTCGGAAATTCATCGTAGATAAAGATTTCTGGATTTCCCTCTGCATCTCGTTTTCTTCTGGAATATAAATTAAACATAAAATCTTTCCTTTCATTATTTCAAACGCTTGACATCTTCTGTCAGTTCAACAAAGTTATCCTTTGTTTCCAATGTGTGCCGATTCGCATTATACTTCTCATACTGCTCCAGTGCCAACTTATCTGCCACCGCACGAGTGACTTTTCCCGCATTCTGTAAAACCTCACGACCATTGAACCGCAAAAAGTCTCCCAACTTTTGTTCCCAATCCGCCATATACATTGGCTGGTGGCTCTGTGCCTGCAATTCGGCATAGTCCAGATACATGGTAACAATTCGGTTCAGCATACTGATTTCTTCTTGTGTCATGTAATTCTTAGCAACGGTTACATCACTTCTCCTGACTTTTGCGCCCTTGAACGAAGTCAGACCCATATTATCCTTGCCAGCATCTGCACGGGCTGCAATGATCTCTGGTGCAGTATATCCCGTGGCTACATATTCCAGCTTGTTTTGCACCGATTTAAAGAATTTCTGAGCCTTTTCACTCTTACTGTCATAGTCCGCAGACAAGGAAAAAATGTCTTTGACCTTCTGATAAAACCGTTTTTCGCTGGCACGGATGTCCCGAATACGCTCGAGCAATTCATCGAAGTAGTCTGCACCAAATTCTTTTGGATTGCGCAACCGCTCATCGTTGAGAACAAACCCCTTTTTCATGTATTCAGTCAGAATCCCACTTGCCCAGCGCCGGAAGTGATTGCCCATATTTCCCCGAACTCGATAGCCAACAGCCAGAATCATATCAAGATTATAGGACTTGGTCATTCGCTGAACGCTCCGTCCCCCCTCCATTTGAACTTGTAAGTAATCCTTACAAGTTGCACTTTCCTCCAGCTCACCATCTTCATAAATGTGCTTGATATGGAGTGTAATATTTTGTGGGGTCACTTGGTAAAGCTCTGCCATAGATTTTTGTGTCATCCAGATGGTGTCTTCTTCAAAATACACATCAATCTTGGTGTCACCCTTTTCATTTTGATAAATCAGGATCTTGCCCTTGTTGTCAAACTCACCGCTCATAACGCCAGTTCCTCCAGATACTGTTTCATCTGCGCCTGTACCTCTGCAAGCTCCGCTTCGATATTTGCAATATTCTGCTTCACTTCATCAATATCCACCAGTTCTTCTTCCTCAAAGGTATCCACATAACGTGGAATATTCAAATTAAAGTCATTTTCTTTGATTTCCTCAAAGGATGCCTGATAGCTGTACTTGTCCACGTTTTCGCGTGCCTGATAGGTCTCTACAATTCGTTTGATATCACAATCACGGAGTACATTTTGATTTTTACCCTTTTCAAAATTACCGTCTGCGGAGGCATCTATAAAGAACACATCGTGGCGCTTGCGGTTCTTCTTGAACACCAAAATACATGCCGGAATCCCTGTACCGTAGAACAGATTTGCCGGTAATCCAATGACAGCATCCAGTACATTCAAATCTTCCACCAGTTGCCTGCGGATTTTGCCCTCACTTGCACCGCGGAACAGCACACCATGCGGCAATACAACCGCCATACGTCCGCTTTCGCTATCCAAGGAGTGAAGCATATGGAGAATAAACGCATAATCACCCTTAGAAGAAGGTGGAACGCCCAAATCAAAACGCTTCCACGGGTCAAGGGATGCTGACATTTTTTCCTGTTTCTTACCCTTGCTGTCTACTGGCGCATGTGCCAGGAATCCGCTGTCCCACTTGTCCAGACTGAACGGCGGATTCGCCACAACCACTTGGAACTTCATAAGCTGGTCTTGCTCAATGTTCTGTGGGTTGGACAATGTATCGCCCTGCCATATTTTGGCATCATCCACTCCATGCAAGAATAGATTCATGGTACACAGTGCCCAAGTCTGTGCATTGAGTTCCTGCCCATAGATTGCCACCTTACCACTTGGCACTTTTTTATAGGACTTAAGCAGCAAGCCACCGCTGCCACAGGTTGGGTCATAGATTCGGTCGTTTTCCTTAGGCTGTACGAGAGAAGCGACCAACTCAGAGACCTGACTTGGACTAAAGAACTCCCCCCCCTTTTTGCCCGCATCAGAAGCAAACATCGCAATCATATATTCATAAGCATCACCGATGATATCGGCAGACCCCAACTGACTGGGACGCAGATCGATTTTCTGGAAATCCTCCAACAGATTACGCAGCGTCGTATTTTTTTCTTTGACCTCACCAAAATCCACTTGGGAATTGAAGTCGATTGCGCGGAATACATTGCGCAGTTTTCCGCTGTTGTGCTCCTCAATGGAGCGAAGTGCCACATTGATTTTCTGCCCAATTTCAGGCGCATTGCGATTGTTATACAGATAATCAAATGTAGAGGTTTCATCCAACCGAAACCGTTCACGGCTCATGGCACGCTCTACACGGCGCAAATCCCCCTCGTACTGTTCCATATACTGTTCCTGTTTTTCTTTTGAGACATCACTCAAATATTTCACAAACAGCATGGAAAGGATATAGTCTTTGTATCTGGAGCTGTCAATTTTGCCGCGAAAGCTATCGCACGCGTTCCATAAAACATTTTCAATATCTTTTTTTGTTGTCATGTTATTTCCCTCTTTTTACGTTTTTGTATACCCCGTCCAAAACACAGGCGTAGTATTTTTGTTTTTCTTGTATCAGTTCCCCTAATAGCTGGCTTTCCCGTTTGGAAAGCTGGTTCAGCTTGGCAATTTTGTTTTGTGCATCCAACGACGGAACAATCAACTCAAATTCTGCCAAAAACTTCGCTTTCACCGCGCCAAGCATATTGCTGGTGGCGTTTTCATAAATTTGCCGCTTTACTTCTTGGGTGTTCAGCAGCCAAAACAGATATTCCGGGAGCAGTTTTTCACTTTCCATGCGGATTACCACAAAATTAGAAGCAATTACCATCCCTGCTGTGGTTTCATCAATCAAAACCGCTGTATACGGCGTAGTCAACCGCACTACAATATCGCCAGGCTGTGAGAGATATTCCGTTTTCAGGGGTTCTATCGCATGGTAAATATCTGTCTGCTCTAAATCAATGCTTCCCTCCTGCCGGATCGAGCGCAGATTCAGCAATATATAACCATACTGTGTCATTTCTTTTGCCTGTTTTCTTGCTAAGACTAGTCCGCTTCGCACACTTGCACATTCTTTTAGTTGCATCTACTCACCTCTTTTTGTCATGCACAAAAAATAACAAAATCAATTTAAAAATTTTCTCCCTTGGGATATCTTCATTATACATACCATCGGATACGTTGTCAAGAACTTATTTTTGTCATGTGTAAAAAATGACACTCGTTGTATTGGATAACCCGCATCCATAAAACAGCTCGTTTGAAACTTTCTCCTCATTTCTAAAACTATTCTGGGCGACGGTATCCGTAAATCATAAAACTTATTCCCTGTTCCTCATAGGGTATGCTGTGTCGGGTCAGAACCTCCCGAAGCTGGTTGCTTGCGTCTGTGATCTCCGGTTCTATCAACCTGCCTCGACTTTTTGCCAGTCGCGGGTCGATCTTCAACCACTCCACCAATACCAGCAGGGACGGTGGCAGACACTCCACTCCCCAGTTCCCAATATAAGTTGGAATAACAGATTTCTTCCCGTCCTCCAAATCTTCTGTTCCATTTATCAGTTTCAAAGTGTATGCAGGCGGAAACGGCATTTCCTTCTGCATCGCTTGCCGCAGCTCCATCCATTTGGTCTTATTCATGCAGCTTGTAAGCTGATCTCGCTCCACCAGATAGCTTGCCAGTTCTTTGGCGGTCTTTGTCTGTCATAAGCCCCCTGCCCAATCTTACGGGCGGTACGCTTCACAGCATTCTCCCATGCACCTTCTCGTTGGCAAACCATTCGAAATAATAGTTCATCCTCACGATATACCAAAATATTCGGACACTCTGCCCATTCGAAAACTTGCAAGGACACACCACTTGACCATTCTGCATTTAAAATACAATTTTCTTCTGTAATTGGTCGAAGTGTACCACCATATGTTAGGATACTTTGTTTCATTATCAGCCCTCCCCTGACCAGTCTTACAATCCCAAAATATACTTTTCCTCATTGCTTCAAATCATTACAAATACCTGATATCGTTTTTTCTCGTTTTCTCATCGCAGCAGAGCAATCTGCTGATACACTTTGTTTGGCTCTCTGGTGATCAGGCAGTCCAGCGAAGCAGTTGGCGATGAAAGCAACAGCACATTCAAAATGTCCATAGTATAGCAGCAATCTTCCCAATGCTGAAATCGTCCATTACAAACCGCTCGCCCGTAATCACCTGACTGCAACACAAAAGCCAATTCATTCAACGGATTTTTCTGATATTCCCTGTTGTAAATATATCTTCCTGGCATTGCACCATTGTGCAAATCATAGCGGTATCGAACCTGAACTCCCTCCTTCTGACGCGTCACTTCAAAAGGATCGAGCCGCATTGTATGGTCAGCACTCCACTCCATCAGCCGGCGGCAGTTCTTTTCGATGTGAAATCCATCTGGTTTCTGCCAGATGTTAACAAAATGGGTCGGCACGCCAAACGCATGATAGGAAAAGAAGTCACTTGATAAAAATAACGCCTTGGGATATTGATTGCGCTTTGTGGCAGCAGGTGCGCCCCGACAATCTTTATACCATGCAAGATGGATCTTCTGGATCAATAGAGTGAATGAATGCTCTGCCTGTCTGCGCTGTTCCACTTTCATAAGACACCTCCGCAACCTGCTTGTTTTTAGTCAAAGTAAGCTATGCTAACAGCCTGCCATGATTACGCTTCACAGCAGAATATCTAAGTTGATTTTATCATATTTCTATGCAAAACTCTACTTAGTGTTTTTTGATACGGGACATGATAACTGGATTTTCTTTTATGACAATATAGGTCAAAAATGTATCTTGGCAAGCAATGCATGTGGCTATCCACATACAATTCCGGCAAGCAATGCGCGTGTATATACACACTCACATTTTCTGCCGTCTGCTTGTTGAGGGCAGTGCCCCCAAGCCCCTTTGAACACAGAAGTTCCTTCTGTGGCTGCGCGTCCGTTGGACGCTGATCGAGCTCCGCCGCTCGTATGGGAAAATTTCACTGTCCTGCGCAGGCAAGCTGCCCGAAGTACACTGACACAGCCCCTTGCTTGACTTGCTTTCCGAATGGAGTTTTTCTCCCATCTGCACGGCTGGAAACAACTTGTACAGCAGCCCTGTATGATGCAGCAAAAACCGAAAACATCAGTTTATGTCCGATGTGTTTTTTGCCTCCGTGACGATTGTGACGATGATTTTGACACCGCCCTCATTCGTGAAAGCATCGTCACACTTTTGCATTCCCGTTGCTTCTACCCACTCCCCTACTTTTCTTTTCCGAAACAAATCACAGTTTAATATCGAATTATATCGCAAATTTCCTGTGTTTTTCACACAAATCACATAGAAAAGGCAGAGGCGTTTCAAGCCCCTGCCAATCTGTCATTTCTGCGTTTTTTTCATTTTTCTGTGACGATGCGTGACGATGATTTCCCGCACTCATTTTCATCGTCACAATCGTCACACCTCACATGGAATGCAACGCAATGTGATCCGGCTTCCGCTTCTGCTATGGCTGTTCTCATACTGAATCGAGAAATCATTCCGCAGCTTTGCCGCCTGTACATTCAGTTTTTTGGTCAGGGCATTGGGCTGTACCTCTACCCCCAGTGCATCGATCAGCTCTGTTGCACTGCCCTGCCACTCTCCCTGATTTTTCAGAAGCTGTACAATAGCTTCCAAAATGGGATCGGGCGGTTCTTTCCAAAGCTCGGTTTCTGTGCGCTCCAGATTCCACACGAGCCGTTCTTCATCGCGCATCAGATACAGCCGCTGATCCTGTGCATCACGGCTGGACAGATCCAAGACCGCACTGCCGCTGGTGCGTTTTTCCTTCTCCAGAATCAGTGCGCCATCTGCCGCACCGAGCAGACCATTTGTGCCGGAGATCCGGTCGAACTTGTCCTCTGCCTGCTGCTTGCGTGTATGATGTACAACAAGGATACAGACCCCGTATTTCTCTGCAAACCGTTTGAGCCGTCCAATCAGCTCATAATCGTTTGCATAGCTGTATTTTTCTCCCTGTGTCTCCCGAATTTTCTGTAAGGTATCAATGATGATGAGCTTAGTGTTCGGGTGTTCCTTTACAAACTGCTGTAACTGCTCGTCCAGTCCACTGCCGAGCTGCTTTGCATAAATCGCAAAATGCAGCTGTTCATTGCTCTCCACGCCAAACATACGATACATTCGGCTCTGTAAGCGTCTGTAATCATCCTCCAAGGCAAGATATAAAACCGTCCCCTGTCGCACAGTGTAATTCCACAGGTTCTGTCCGGTGCTCACATGATAGGCGATCTGCGCCACCAAGAAGGACTTGCCCGTTTTGGGTGCTCCGGCAAGGATAAAAATCCCTGCCGAAAGCAAGCCATCAATGATGGGAGCCTGTCCCTCATAAGTGTTTTCAAACAGCTCCCCGAGCGATATGGTGTACAGGCGATCCGGATCGCCCATACCGTTCATTTTTCGGAGCATTGCATACATTTCTTCTCTTGAAAGATTGTTTTCTTCCATCTTTTCTGGTATAATTTCCATAGTATTTTTATGAATGGACTGCCCTTCATCTGCGGCAACAGATGAAGCAAGGGCGGTCTTTTCTTTTGCGTTAATTTCCATGATGATCTTCCTCCTTCATGCCGTCCATGATGACGGCGATCATTTCGATGATGTCCAGCAGTTCATCATTCACCTCTGCACCGGCTTCGATCCGGCGCAGCTCCTCCAGCACGGCGGCAAGCTGGTCGCGCAGGGCTTTATAGACCCGTGGGTTTCCCTGTACGACCACATCTTTGCAGAGCAGGCGTCTGGTGATGTAGTCCTGCTTGGTCAGTCCGGATAGCCGGACAAACTGATCCAGCTGTTCGTTCTCCTCCGGTGAGACCCGAAAGGCTACGGTTTTGTTTCTCCACCGGTTGTGTTCGTCTCGATTTTTCAGTGACATTGTTCTTTTCCTCCTTGTGTACGCTGTAAATTGAGTTGATCTGCCATATCCGTCTGTCTGTTTGGGAACAGATGGGCGTAGCGATAAGTGATGTCGATGCTTTCATGCCCGACGCGATCCGCAATCGCAAGTGCCGTAAATCCCATGTCGATCAAAAGTGATATATGTGAATGTCTCAAATCATGGATTCTGATCCTCTTTACCCCCATTTTCTTGCAGCCGCGCTCCATTTCACGGTGTAAATAGTGCTTTGAGATGGGAAATACGCGCATCGTCGGCTCGAAACCATAGATCTGCCCAAAATAGTCCTGCATCTCCTCACAGAGAAACTTTGGCAGCTTGATGACCCGATTGCTCTTGGGTGTTTTAGGTGTCGTGATGATATCCTCTCCCTTGATGCGCTGATAGGATTTGTTGATGGTCAGGATCTCTTTTTTAAGGTCGAAATCGGCTGGGGTCAGTGCGAGCAGTTCGCCCTCACGGATACCGCACCAGTAAAGCACCTCAAAGGCATAATAAGAGATCGGCTTGTCCATCATCGCTTCGGAAAATCTGGTATACTCATCCTTTGTCCAAAATAACATCTCCTTTCGTTCCTCTTTGCCCATATTGCCTGCCTTTGCCGCCGGATTTACCTGCAATCCATAATACCGGATCGCATGGTTAAAGATGGCAGAAAGCTGATTGTGTACGGTCTTGAGATAGGTTGGGGAAAGCGGCTTGCCATGACAATCGGTCAGTGTGCGCATCTCGTTCTGCCAGTCGATGATCTGCCTTGCTGTGATCTCGGACAGCTTGCGATCCTTGAAATATGGCATGATCTTTTTCTGGATGATGCTCTGTTTGGTAAGCCATGTGTTCAGCTTGAGCTTGGGCTTGATGTCCTT
This sequence comes from Butyricicoccus sp., assembly GCA_020025885.1. Taxonomy (GTDB): domain Bacteria; phylum Bacillota; class Clostridia; order Oscillospirales; family Butyricicoccaceae; genus Butyricicoccus. Next base: position 19,920 of record JAHHRJ010000022.1, read on the forward strand.
CTCATAGAGGGCGGCAAAACTCTCAAAGGTCATGTTGATGTCTGCCTGCTTCTGCATGAGAAATTCCCGTTCCCATGCCTGTGCCTCCTTCTTGGTGGCGAAACCTCGTTTCAGCTTCTGTTGACGCTCGCCCTTCCAGTCGGTGTAGCGAAACTGCACATACCATGTGCCGTTCGTCTTGTTCTTAAATGCTGCCATTGTGATTGTCCTCCTTCTGGGTACAGGTTGCATACATTTTTTCGTGAAAAAATCGGCGGTCGATGCGGCCATCGATCACGATGAACCCTTTCTGCTTCAATTCCTGATTGAGTGTACGGATGAGCTTGTAGGCATAGGGCACGGAAACGCCCAACTCCTCAGCGACTTCCTGTACGCGCATATAGACCTGCTGTGCCATAATAAAACGACCTTCCTTTCTCAAAGCCTGTGGTGGTGGATCGTGGGATACCTACAGATCGGAGACCCTCTTTCATTAGCTTATTTGTTAAGTGTGCTTCCTATTATACTTAACATTCTTCGTTAAGTCAATCGGTTTGTGGAAAAATAATTTAACTTTTTTGTTTATATTCCACTTGACATTTCTAAGCATATATGCTATCTTAAAGCCATAACGATTCATAGATTGGAGCTGATTGCATGGCGATTGGTGAACGGATTCACTTTTTTCGCATTTTACGCGGTATGACACAAAAATCTCTTGGTTTACAGGTCGGATTTCCCGAAAGATCTGCCGATGTGCGCCTTGCACAATATGAAACTGGAGCAAGAAACCCCAAGGCAGAACTGACCGCTTCCCTTGCCCATGTACTGGACGTCTCACCACAAGCACTCTCTGTACCGGATATCGATTCCTACACTGGGCTGCTACACACCCTGTTTGCCTTGGAGGACAACTACGGCTTGACGGTCGGAGAAGCAGATGGTGAAATCGTGCTTCGGGTGAATGTGCGTAAGAACAAGGATGCCGCCGCGTTGCACAGAATGCTGTGTGCATGGCAGGCGCAGGTTGGCAAACTGCGCACGGGTGAGATCTCCAAAGAGGACTACGACCGCTGGCGGTATCACTACCCGAAGTTCGATTGTACAGAGCTCCATGCAGCTGTCCCCTCTCAGGGGCTGAGCGATCTTCTAATAGACGACCTGAAAAATGAAACATAAAAACAAAAACGGCTCTGCTGGCTTAACAAAAAGTCAGCAGAGCCGTTTGGCTCTTATATCCGATTTGGTGCATACCACCGGTCATACCTGCAAGCCCACCGCAAAAGTGGAACAAATCAAATAATCACGGTTTTTTATCTGCTATCAAACTGCTATCACGCAGGAGTGCGACCCCTCTAAAATCTCGCGTTTTCTCACGAATACGCCGTTTTTCTCGTGTTTTAGATAGGTTTTACTTATTCCCACTCGATTGTAGCCGGCGGCTTAGAGGTGATATCATACACAATACGGTTGATATGCTTGACCTCGTTTACGATGCGGACAGAAATGCGGTCGAGCACCTCATACGGAATACGTGCCCAGTCCGCGGTCATAAAGTCCGAAGTGGTTACGCCGCGCAGTGCGAGGGTATAGTCATAGGTACGACCGTCGCCCATAACGCCTACGGAGCGCATACCTGTCAGAACTGCAAAATACTGGTTGATATCACGCGCAAGACCAGCCTTTGCAATTTCCTCACGGAAGATCCAGTCCGCCTCTTGCAGGATCGCAACCTTCTCTGGTGTCACTTCTCCCAGCACGCGAATACCCAGCCCCGGTCCCGGGAACGGCTGACGCCATACGAGATAATCCGGCAAACCAAGCTCCAGACCCATTGCGCGTACTTCGTCCTTAAACAGCAGGCGCAGCGGCTCGATGAGCTCCTTAAAATCAACCACGCTCGGCAGACCGCCTACATTATGGTGGCTCTTGATCACCGCGCTGTCACCCAGACCGGATTCGATTACATCCGGATAAATCGTGCCCTGTACAAGGAAATCGACTGCACCAATCTTGTGTGCTTCGTCCTCAAATACGCGGATAAACTCTTCGCCGATCGCCTTACGCTTTGCCTCTGGCTCTTCCAGCCCTGCGAGCTTCTTGAAGAAACGATCCTGTGCATTTGCACGAACGAAATGAGAATCAAAGCGGGTTGCGAATGCTTCCTCTACCTCGTCACCCTCGTTCTTACGCATGAGACCAGTATCTACGAATACGCAAGTCAGCTGCTTGCCAACTGCCTTGGATACCAGTGCTGCAACAACAGAAGAATCAACGCCGCCGGACAGTGCGCACAGTACCTTACCGTCGCCTACCTTCTCTCGGATCGCTGCAACCTGTTGCTCAATGTAGCGGGTCATAGTCCAATCACCCGTGCAGCCGCACACGTCATACAGGAAGTGCTTGAGCATATCTGTGCCATGTGGGGTGTGGTTTACTTCCGGATGGAACTGTACGCCATAGAACTTCTTGTCTGCGTACTCCATTGCAGCGGTCGGACAGGTATCAGTTGTACCAGTCACGCGGAAGCCTTCCGGAACCTTGGAAATAAAATCGGTATGGCTCATCCAGCATACTTCCTGCGCGTCCAGATCAGAGAACAGCTTGCTGGACTTGTCCAGTTTGACCTGTGTCTTGCCGTACTCGCTCTTTTCTGCCGCGTTGGATACTACGCCCCCCAGCAGATGTGCCATCAGCTGGCAACCATAACAGATGCCCAGCACCGGAATTCCCAGATCAAAGATCGCCTTGTCGCAGCGCGGCGACTCGTCCTCATATACGCTGTTTGGGCCGCCAGTAAAGATGATACCAGCCGGATTCATTGCCTTAATCTCTTCCAAAGGTGTCTTATAAGATTTTACTTCACAATATACATGATGCTCACGCACGCGTCGTGCAATAAGCTGATTGTACTGGCCGCCAAAGTCCAGCACCAAAACAAGCTGATGATGCTCCATAAGTCAGTTCCTCCAAATAAAATAGTTTTTGTTTTGTTAAAAGTATGCCATATTTCGCGCGTTCGAGCAAGACCTTTTACATAGAATTGTAATTTTTTTATCGGCTGACCTTGCCTGATCTTAAAATCCACACTTGCAAAGTACAGCTTTCCTGCTCGGTCTGCATATTTTTCAAAATTGCGGAAATACTTTGTCATATACTTCTTGCAAAGGATGGGTATTACAATGAATACATGGTTTAAAAAAAGCTTGCTTTGTACGCTCTGCGTGCTTACCTTTATGATGCCCTGCACCGCGTTCTGGCAGGATCGCGTACAAGCTGTGGCAGAGGAAAGTCTGCTGACCTCCTCCACCACGGGTCACGTGCCGGTGGTACAGACCGTGGAGCACAAGACCGTTGCTGGCGTCATGGTCAGCTTCCCCCTTGCCGCCTCCGACCCAGACGGCGACACCGTCACCTTAAAGCTCATTGACCAGCCGCGTTTGGGCACAGCGGTTTTGGACAACGGCAACCTGATCTATACGCCCGCGGCAAACCGCACAGGCACCGACCATTTTTCCTACTGTGCCGTCGATCCCCTTGGCAACGAGTCCGAACCTGCTCGCATTTCCGTCAAGATTGAGCGCAACCCCTCACAGGTCACTTACTCGGATATGACGAACAATCCCAACCATCTTGCGGCGGTCCGTCTGGCACAAAAAGATATCTTCTTGGGTGAGAAGATCGGCGCATCCTATTTCCTGCATCCCAGCCAACCCATGACGCGCAGTGAGTTCATCGCGATGACTGCCGCCGCTGCTGATCTGGATATCACACAAACCACCTGCACCGACTTTCAGGACGACAGCGCACTCTCCCCTTGGGCAAAACCTTATATCAGTGCCGCCGCTGAGGCTGGACTTGTGCAGGGCTATCAGACCGCTTCCGGCTGTGCGGAGATTCGCGGCGAAAAGCCGATCACCATTTCGGAAGCCGCTGTCATTCTCTCCAATCTGCTAGACAGCGTACCAACAGCAACCCATACGGTATCCTATCAGACTGTCCCTGCATGGGCAGCAGATGCCACCAGTCAGCTGGCACAGGCAGAAATCCTGCCTACCTCGGCTGATCTCAATGCACAAGACTTTGTTACCCGGGAAATGGCGTGCACCATGCTCTATAAGATCGTAGGCTGATCCACTTCCCAAAACAAAAATCCAAATCTCTATGCTTTGTGCAAAAGACTTTTTTATAAGGCAACCCTGCACAATGTCATCTGCGGCGCTTTGTGAAAATCGCTCTTGCTGAATTATGCAGTATTGCCTAAAAATGCCGATCACATTTTTGTGGTCGGCATTTTCGGTTTACTGTACGCGCAGGGACTCGACCAATGCTTCGTCCGGTGTCACAAATGCCGTCTGATATACATGATAAATTACAAAGCCCGGCTTTGCGCCCGATGGCTTTTTGAGATTGCGCACCTCGGTATAATCCACTGGAACCATGGACGACGTGCGCCCCTTGGAATGATACGCCGCGATCATTGCCGCCTCGGTCATGGCTTGGTCGGTTGGTGTTCTGCCGTCCGTGACCAAAATGACGTGCGATCCATGAATCTTCTGGGTATGGAACCACCAGTCACTCTTAAACGCCGTCTTCATGCTGAGCAGATCGTTTTGCAAGTTGTTCTTGCCTGCCCATACGGAAAAGCCGTCGCTCGTGCGGTATTCATACGGAACGGAACGCGCGGGCTTCTTCTGCTTACTGCGTTGTTTGTTGGACAGAATGCCCGTCTGCATCAGTTCCTCACGCAGCTGTGCAAGGTCGGCTTCGTTTTCCGCTTCGTCGAGTGCCGCAAGTACACTCTCCAAATAGTCGAGTTCCTTGCCGCCCTGCTCGATCTGCTCGGTGAGCATATGTTCAGCAGTCTTGGCTTTCTGGTACAGCTTGAAATACTTCTGCGCGTTCTGCTGTGGGGTCAGGCGCACATCCAGTGAGATCTCCACCTCTGGGCATTCAGGGTCATAATAGTCAATAACCGTTGCCGTGCGCATGCCCTTTTCCAGCTGATAAAAGTTCGAGGAGATCAGTTCGCCGCGCCGCTTGTATTTTTCGCGTTCGTGCGTCTTGGCAAGCTCTTGCCGCTGTACCGCCAGCTTGCGCACCAGACGGTCACGCGCCGCAGTTACGGTGCGCAGCATATCGCTCGACTTGCGGTGCATGCGTTCTGCCTGTCCCTTCTTCTCATAGAAACCCGCAAGCAAGGTCGAGAAGTCAGAAAGCGCGTCTACCTGCATCCCTGCCCCATACTGGGCAATCGGTACACATGTAAAGTCAAATGCTTTATGGCCTTCGGTTTTGGTCAGCAGATAGGGTTTTCCTGCGCCCTCATGCACCTCAGACAAGAACTGTGCAAATGCCTGATACAGTGCTTCTTTTTGTGCGATATCCAGCTCATCCACCGTTTTTGTCGTTTCTCCAAGTGCACGAAATGCGATTTCACGACACAAAAGCGGCGAAAGTCCACGGAATGAAGAAAGAATCCAGCGGTCTACGCCGATGTCTCCCTCCATGTGCACAAAAGCAGCGCGCAGTCCGGTTTCTGACACTGTAAAGGGGTCTACCTTTTCCGTCTGCTCCGGCGGCATCCGATAGAACAGCCCCGGCAGAATTTGGCGCTTGCCCGAGATATCGCCATCCACGCGGCGAATGGCATCGACAATGCGTCCAGCGTCGTCCTTCAAAATCAGGTTGGAATATTTTCCCATCAGCTCCGCAACCAGATAGCGCTTGACAGGCACACCCATTTCATCCGTGGTATCCAGCTCCAACACTGCCATACGTTCGAGCGACGGCTGTGTCAGGCAAACAATCTTCGCGCCCTGAATGTGCTTGCGCAGCAGCATACAGAACATGGGTGGGGTTGCTGGGTTTTCGCGGTTCTGCTCAATCAAGTGAATGCGCGGCGCAGATGCCGACGCGGAGAGCAGCAGACGGCAAGCCCCTTGCCCGCCGCGAATCTGCAATACGATCTCCTCGCGGTCCGGCTGATATACTTTTTCAATGCGTCCGCCTGCGATGCGTCCATTGAGTTCGGACAACACCGCACGCAGACAGATTGCATCTAATGGCATCGATAAAACCTCCTATATGAAATGCAGGCGCGTTCCACGAACACGCCCGCAGCTTGTTTATACAAATTGAATGCAGTCACGATGCACTTCGGAAACCATCGTTTCTACGGTCAGGAAGCATTTTGCCAGATGGTCGGCAAACACCGCCGCCACTGGGTTCTCTGTTGGAAAATGCCCAGCATCGACAAGTGTTAAACCGATCGACTGCGCGCGCTGCATGAGATCATACGATGAGTCGCCGATCACAAATGCATCTGCGCCCTTTTTCTTTGCTGTGTCCATCATCTTACCACACGCACCGCCGCCAACTGCAACGCGGCGGATCGGGCTTCCACCATCCGCATAGCGCACACCACCTGCGTCCAGACAATCCTTGACATACGCGGCAAACACCTTGGGAGACATCCGTGCAGGCAGATTGCCCACACGTCCCAGCATCTTATTTTCTCCGGCTTCCATGTTTACGATTCCAGAAAGCCCGAGTGCCTTTGCGAGTGCATCATTCACGCCGCCCTGTGCACAGTCTGCATTGGTGTGCATACAGATGACGGCGATATCATTGCGGATCGCCAGACGGAGCGCACGTCCGGTGGCGTCGTCCTCGGTTATGCGGTGCACCGAGGTGAAGATGAGCGGATGATGGGCAACCACGACCTGTGCGCCCACGCGCACCGCCTCTTCGATCACGGCTTCGGTTGCATCGAGCGCACACAGCACTTTCGTTACCTTGCTCTCGCGGTCACCTGTCATCAGTCCGCAGTTGTCCCAGCTTTCCGCCAGTTCATATGGTGCAAATGCTTCCAGGCACTCTAAAATATCTTTTACGAATGGCATGTAATCGCCTCCAATGCCGTTTCAATATGTTTCAAAATTTCTCGCTGTTCGCTGAGTTCGTCAGGCAGTGTTTTTGCACCCGCCTGCATACCGTGCAAAGCATAGGTTTCTCGCTCCTTGAGTGCCTGCAAATATTCCTGTGCCCCATATGCCTTTAACAGTGCATCGGATACATAGCATGCGGCAAGCGGAAGTTCTTTCGATTCCCCCCTGCCCTGCGCAGTCAGGATCACATAAAAGCGTTTGCCCTCTTGGCACACGATTTCCTCGGAAATCATATAGCCGTGCGCCCAAAGCCACTGTCTAAGCTGTGGGAGCATGGTCATAGGCTGGAGCAGCAAAGTATGTGCCCCCTGCATCGTCCACGTGGCATCTTCCAAAATGCCTGTAATGGTCTCGCCGCCCATGCCTGCAATCGAAATGGTGTCACATTCGTCTGCGTTCACGGCATCCAGTCCTGCCGCCAGACGAAAGCTGACCCGATCGGACAGCCCATGAAACTTTGCGTTCTCTCTGGCGTGGTCAAGTGGGCCTTCGCGCAGATCACAGGCAATTGCCGTCTGTAATTTACCCTCTCGTAACAGCCAGAGCGGCAAATGCCCGTGGTCTGTACCAATATCTGCAAATCTTGCCCCTTCGGGCACACGGTCTGCAATGGCTTGCAGGCGGGGTGTCAGGTTTAAATTTTCTTTTGTTCGTTCTGTCATTGTTCCTTAAAAAAACGAGACCGACAATACTGTCGGTCTCAGCTTGTCCACCTTCGTGATTGAGAAAACGACTGTGCACGTCATACACTGCATTGGGACAAATCCCAAAAGGCACTGAGACATACGCCGTCTTTGCTGTACTTACTCTCCGAGGAATTTGTTGAGCTGTGCAACGAGCTCATCTGCATTGGTGCCATGCACCATGCAAGCCTCCTCGATGCTCTCCCCCTGAGAGGACGGGCAGCCCAGACAGTGCATACCCATATCCAGGAAAAACTTTGCAGTATTGATATCCCGCGCCAGAACCTCACCAATGGTTGTTCTCTTTGTAATTGCAGCCATAATAGACCTCCTAACAATCAATAGAAATTTTGATTTGTGAATGTAATTATTATACCGCTTTTATATGCAAATATCAAGAGCGCTGTCAAAAAACCATTCGAGATGTTTTACTTGCTTGCATCGAAACAGCAATCGACAGATGAAAACACATCCACCGGCGTAGCCGGTGGTTGTCATTTGACGGGCATAGCCCTCTGTTCTTCGCCTACGCGTAAAGCGCGTAAGTACGATCTGCCAATTGCGTGGGGACTGTTACCTACGACCCGTAAACGGGCTGTCTGATGGTATTCTTAACTGCTCCCCTAGCTCATCCTCTTTTAACTGATTCCTAACATACTCCGCAATTCGGCTCTCATTCTTTCCTACTGTGTCAACATAGTATCCTCTGCACCAAAATTCCCGATTTCGAAACTTATATTTCAATTCGCCGAATTGCTCATATAGCATAGTGCTGCTTTTTCCCTTTAAATACCCCATAAATTTTGATACTGCTAGTTTTGGTGGTATCTCCACAAATAGATGTATATGATCTGGGCACGCCTCTGCTTCAATTATTTTTACTCCTTTCCACTCACATAATTGTCTTAATATTTTCCCGATTGCTTCTCGTTTTTCCTTGTAAAATATCTTTCTTCTGTACTTTGGTGCAAACACTATATGGTATTTGCAATTCCATTTTGTATGTGATAAACTGTTTATATCATTCATTCCCATAATGAATGCCTCCCTGTTATTTTATTGTTGCAGTTGGCAGACCGCTCAATAATTTTAACAGGGTTTTTTACTCATCGCCATAGGCTTTTTGGAACCACTCGTTTAACGAGTGGTTTTCTTTATACAAAAAGGAGCAGAATCAACTGATCCTGCTCCTTTGCATAAACGATTTTCTTATCCCTCAGACTTCATCTTCGCAAAGCACTCGCTGCAATAAACTGGGCGATCAGACTTTGGCTCGAACGGAACCTTTGCCTCGCCGCCGCAAGCTGCACAAGTTGCGGTGAAGAACTCACGGGAAGTGCTGCGAGCAGCATTCTTGCGCGCGTCACGACACTTCTTACAGCGCTGGGGCTCATTCTGGAAGCCACGCTCTGCGTAGAACTCCTGCTCACCAGCAGTAAATACGAACTCGTCACCGCATTCCTTACATACTAAAGTCTTGTCCTGATACATGATTACTACCTCTCTTTGATTACCTCAAGTCCCTATCCCTTTTTGCGTTGCAGAAATGCTAGGAACAACTGGAAAATATATTGCAAACAGGCTTTTCCTGTTTACGACGAAAGAAACTGAGTATGTTCACCAGACCGGCGTGACCGTCAGGGTATTTATCACGGACGTGGATGAACAGGGATGCACAGCAAAAGGTTTATGCTGTGCGGACAGAAACCTATGCCACAAGAATGCAGGAAAAAATCTAAAGAGAAGCGCTGACTGTATTAGGTGTCCGAACAGACGGAAGCCGAGCGAATTTCAAGCCTTCCAGCGTGGGGGCGGTCAAGCAGAGACAACGAAAAAGAGCACAAAATGAATCTCCTTTTCGTGACAAAACTTGTTTTTATGGTTTCATTTCTTATCTGGGTATCATTATATACAATGTTTTGGCATTTGTCAAGCAATTTTTGTGAAAAATGAAAACAGCAACCGATAGGATATAAAATATATTTGTGCGTATTTTACAATACCTGTCGAAAAGTGTGCGTGTTTGACAGATGCCTGTGTGCCTGCTGTCGAATGGCACATCGTGAGACATGCGGACGCGCTCTGTTTCCGGAATCGCTTCCGGGGTTTGTATGCGCCGCTGACGATCGGCTCACGCACGACCGAAGGGGTATCCGCCGAAACTTTCGATCTCCCCTTACCTCGTCCACTGCAAACCATAGATTTGCAGTTCTGGCGCTTGGTTCGGTTATATTATCCAACAACCGATTCAATGACGTCTGCAACCTGACGCGCAACAGACGATACCTTGTCTGCGTCGATGCCCTCGACCATCACACGCACGAGTGCTTCTGTGCCCGATGCACGCACAAGGATTCTGCCCTCGCCCAGCGTCTCCTGTCCTGCATTAATAGAAGCGGCAACCTCTGCCCGCTCGGCAATGGTATACTTATCGGTGTTCGGCACCTTAACATTGATCTGCACCTGCGGCCACGGAATGACTTCGTCCGCGATCTCAGAGCACTTCTTTCCGCTGTCCTTCAAAATACGCATAAACTGGATCGCAGTCAGCTGACCGTCACCTGTGGACGCATACTCAAGGAAAATCACGTGACCGGACTGTTCGCCGCCCAGAATGTAGCCGTCTTTGAGCATCATTTCCAGTACATATCGGTCACCCACGTTGGCACACTTGATCTCCATGCCGTGATCCTTTGCATACTTATGGAGACCCATGTTGGACATAATGGTTGCAACAAATGCGTCACCGCGCAGCTTGCCGAGCTTCTTCATATGTGCCGCGCATACCGCCATGATACGGTCGCCGTCCAGCACTTCGCCGCGCTCGTCTACGATCAGGCAGCGGTCTGCATCGCCGTCAAACGCAACGCCGATATCATAGTTGCCTGTGCGCATACGCTCTTGCAGGTTGCCAAGGTGGGTCGAACCACAACCGTCGTTGATGTTGATGCCATTGGGCTCATAGAAACGCAGATCTGCCTTACATTCGAGCAGACGCATGAGACGGGTAACTGTGGTAGAAGATGCACCGTTTGCACAGTCTACTGCAACATGCAAGCCGCTCAAATCGCCGTCTACGGTCTCAGCCAGATGATCGGTGTACTCTACAACTGGATCGATCGAGGTGCGCAGTACGCCGCCCAGCTTTTCATGGCTTGCCTTGGGCACGGTATCAAAGGCATCAATCAGTGCTTCTATGCGGCTTTCCAGTTCATCAGAGAGCTTATATCCCGATCCTGCGAAAATCTTAATGCCGTTGTACTCAAAAGAATTGTGGCTCGCGGAGATCACAATGCCCGCGTCTGCCTTGTGCTTAATGGTGAGGTACGCAATCGCAGGAGTCGGAATGACGCCCAGCAGCTCTACGTCTGCACCCACGGAACAGATACCAGCGACCAGTGCACTTTCCAGCATATCGGACGAGATACGCGTATCCTTACCGATCAGCAGCTTTGCTTTCCCGCCTGCTGTGCGCTCCTGTGTCAATACATATGCCGCAGCAGCACCGATTTTAAATGCCAGCATTGCGTCCAATTCAATATTCGCCACACCGCGAACACCGTCAGTTCCAAAATATTTGCCCAATCTATGACACTTCCTTTCAAAAGGGTGATTATAGGATTTGCTGACCATCTGGCAGTTCCAGCTTCAAATGGTCATATGCGCGAAACGTAGCACACCGACCGCGCGGTGTACGATTGAGAAAACCGATTTGCATGAGATAAGGCTCATATACGTCTTCGAGTGTGACAGCCTCTTCTCCAATGGTTGCCGCAAGGGTTTCCAGTCCCACTGGTCCGCCGTTATAGTTCTCGATAATGCTGGTCAGCATACGGCGGTCAATGTTATCTAGTCCCAGCGCGTCGATCTCCAACGCTCGCAGCGCAAGGTCTGCCATTTCGCGGTTGATGACACCATCACCCTTAACCTGCGCAAAGTCGCGCACGCGCCGCAGAAGGCGGTTGGCAATACGTGGGGTACCTCGAGAACGACGGGCAATTTCATATGCACCATCGTAGCGGCTATGTACACCCAAAATACCAGCCGAGCGCGTGACAATCTTTTCCAGATCATCTGCACTGTATAACTCCAGACGCAGCATAACGCCAAAGCGATCACGCAACGGAGACGTCATCTGTCCGGCGCGTGTGGTTGCACCAATGAGCGTAAAGCGCGGCAGATCCAGACGGATCGAGCGGGCGGACGGTCCTTTCCCGATAATGATATCAAGGGCATAGTCCTCCATCGCAGGATACAGAATCTCCTCAACGCTACGGTTTAAGCGGTGGATCTCATCAATAAACAGGATATCATTTTCTGCCAAATTGGTCAAGATTGCAGCCAAATCTCCTGCCTTTTCAATGGCGGGTCCAGAGGTCACACGGATATTGACCCCCATCTCTGCGGCAATAATGCCTGCAAGCGTGGTCTTGCCCAGTCCCGGCGGCCCATATAATAAGGTATGATCCAACGGCTCGTTTCGTTGCTTGGCAGCTTCAATAAAAATCTTGAGGTTTTCTTTTACCTTGCTCTGCCCAATATAATCATCCATAAACTTCGGGCGCAGAGAGTTTTCCGTCTCGTCCTCCTGCATTTTGCGGGTGGATACGATGCGTTCATCGTCCATCATGCCGCCGGAAAATTCGATACTCAATCTATCACTTCCTTATCCCATCGCCACGCGCTTGAGACATGCGCGAATGATCGCCTCTGTGTCAGCGTATTCTTCCAGCTTCAGCCCTTCCAGTGCCTGTAATGCCTCAGACTGCGCATAGCCAAGAACCATCAGTGCGGCGATTGCTTCCTGTGTGTGGTTGACAGCCGCGCCGCCTGTTCCTGGCATTTCCATGATCGGTGCACCACCCTTGGCAGTCTCCAGCTGCTCCTTGCTCATCTTATCACGCAGTTCCAGTACAATGCGCTGTGCAATCTTCTTGCCGATGCCCGGCGCCTGTGTCAAAATTTTTTCATCACTGGTAATAATCGAGAGCGCAAGCTGGCTCGGTGGTGCAATGGAAAGAATCGCAAGTGCCGCCTTAGGACCTACACCAGAAACGCCGATCAGCAGCTTAAAACAGTTCAGCTCCTCCTGCTCAGTAAATCCATAGAGATCAAAGATATCTTCACGCACATGTAAATAGGTATAAAGCCGTGCGCTCTCCCCTGCTTTGACCTGTGCGATCGTATGCTGCGAGGTGTGGCACGCATAGCCCACACCCGCACAGTCAATAACGCAAAGCCCCTGCTCTACGAGCGCGACCTTGCCCTCAATATAATAAAACATAATGTACTCCTTAACGATAAAGCGTGGAATGGCTGGCGTGTCCGTGACAGATGGCAATTGCAAGTGCATCTGCCGCATCATCAGGACGTGGTACTTTGGCAAGTCCTAACATCACACGCGTCATTTCCATCATCTGCCGTTTTTCCGCCTTGCCATAGCCAACCACCGATTGCTTGACTTGGGATGGTGTATAGGATACTGGGGTCAGTCCCTTTTGTGCCAGTGCCAGCAGGATCACACCGCGTGCCTGTGCAACTTGGATGCCCGTTGTAATGTTGGTGTTAAAAAACAGATCTTCTACCGCCGCGGCTTCCGGATGGAAGGTATCAATGAGGGTGCACAAGTCGTCGTACAGCTCGCACAGACGCAGGTGCATGGGCGCACCGATCTGCGTAGTGATCGCACCGTATTGAATGGGCGTGAAGCGGTCTTTTTCATAGCGGACAATGCCATAACCAATTGTCCCATATCCCGGGTCAATGCCGAGAATGACCATTGCTCTTTTCTCCTTTGTATCTGCTCATACCGCTTTTTGACCATTTTTTGTGTTTTTATGCGTTTTCCATACATTTGCGCACAGAAACCCACGGTATTGTATCGCATCTATAATATCACAGCAACACGGCAATGTCTACCAAAAAAATAAATGTACTGCTTTTGCCTTGCCTAGGGCGTATCTGAAAACAAAGAAATTGACGAATTTTTCGCAGTGAGTGTGTAGATGCAAGGAAAACGTGCCGCGGTCTCGCGGCGGAGACATAAGGGCGAGAACCTTGCACTTCCCCAGCCCTTATGAATCCTGTCCCTCCCTTTCCATCAGATCGCAATTTCAGCCGCCGACAGGGTGAGAATGTATGCGCTCCGCCACAGGCGGATATGATGAAGTCGACTTGCGTCTGCTTCCATGCCCAAAGGGTGGGAATGTATGAACGCCGCACAGCGGAAGTGTGCAGCCCCCTCTCACAGCTGGCACAAGCCCCTCCATGAACGCTCGCAGGAGTGTCTGCGCCGCCAGTCGTTACAGCGCTGGGACGTTCGAGCACAGGCTATCTGTATGCAGTGTCTGCTATGTTTGAACAGTCAAACCAGTTCGCAAACTGGTTTGCTCGTTCAGGCGGCGGTGGATCGGAAAGATTGGGGGATTAAGGCAATACCGCATCATTCAGCAAGAGCGATTTTCTGAAAAATTTCTCGTCAGAAAAAGGCTTGAATCCGCAGGAATCCTTGGTGGATTTCAAGAATCCACAACGAATTTATGGCGTGAATTTTTCGCAAATCGCCGCTGCGAGATCGTTTCCCTATGCTTTCAAGCAAAAATAAGGAATCTTATTCCTTTGCAAACCCCGATTGAATCAGCTTCTCCGCTGCCAGCAGAATCCCTGCCTTGCCAGATGGATAGGTCAAACCGCCCTGCATATAGCAAACATACGGCTCACGCATGGGTGCATCCGCACTCAGCTCAATGGATGCCCCCTGTACAAACGCACCTGCTGCCATGATAACCGGATCATCATACCCCGGCATTGCCCACGGCTCTGGTGTGACATAAGAATCGACCGGTGCACCTGCCTGAATGCCCTCGCAGAAACGGCGCAGCGGTTCGGGCGCACCAAATGCAATGGTCTGAATGATATCAAAGCGCGGTGCTTCCGGTGCTGGATCGACCACAAAGCCCAGCATCTGCATGACCTTTGCACAGAAAACCGCTGTTTTCACCGCCTGCGCGGTCACATGTGGTGCAAGGAACAGCCCCTGATACAGCAGGCGATTCTGTCCCATCGTACAGCCACACTCGCCGCCAATGCCGGGTGCAGTCATGCGATATGCAGCGCGCTCAATGAGATCTTCGCGTCCTACGATATAACCGCCAGTCGGTGCAAGTCCACCACCCGGATTCTTAATGAGAGAACCGGCGCACATATCCGCGCCCACCTGTGTCGGCTCCAACTCTTCCGTGAACTCGCCGTAGCAGTTATCCACCATAATGATCGCATTCGGATTTACCTCACGTACCACCTTGCACGCCTGTCCAATTTCCTCACAGGATAATGTCTGGCGCACGGCATAGCCGCGCGAACGCTGCAAAAACACCAGCTTGATGTCAGACGCTGCCGCCGCTTCCTTGATTGCTGGCAAATCCAGTCTGCCGTCCTTGAGATCGACCTGACGGTAGTGGATGCCGTAACGCTTCATACTGCCCGGACAGTCCCCAGTTACAGTATTGAGCAACGTGTCATACGGTTCGCTGGTGATGGACAGCATCACGTCGCCCGGCTCCAGTGCACCAAACAGCGCACAGGACAGCGCATGGGTGCCATTGACAAAGCCAAGACGCACCAGCGCACGCTCTGTCTCGAACAGTCTTGCATAAATCTTTTCGAGGGTGTCGCGTCCTTGGTCATCGTAGCCGTAACCAGTCGTGCCTGCAAACATCGTATCGGATACGCGAAATTCATGGAACGCCGCCAACACTTTCTGGGTGTTGTACTCTGCAATTTCATCAATGCGTGCAAAATATGGGATGAGTGCCTGTTCTGCCTGCTTACCCAACGCCTGCACACGGTCAGAAAGACCTAAAAAATTCTTTTTCATATGTTCCTCCATCAAAACAAGCGTATGACCGGCACAGTTTGTGCCGGTCATGTCAGCGTGTCAAAAAAGTCACTGCACTCTTTTTATTTTGGAGCGAAGCGACCTTAAATTTTCAAAATCCAAGGACATGCG
>JAHHRJ010000023.1 GCA_020025885.1 Butyricicoccus sp.
GCCAAAAGAAGTTAGCAAAGCTTCAGCGTCAGCTTTCCCGAAAAACAAAGGGAAGTAAGCGCAGAGAAAAGGCACGGATACAAGTGGCAAGACTGTATGAGCATATTTCGAATCAGAGAAACGATATGCTGCATAAGCTATCTATTCAGCTTATTCGGAAGAATGATGTCATCTGTATTGAGGATTTAGCACCGAAAAACATGGTGAAAAATCACAGGTTAGCAAAGTCTATCACTGATGCGTCATGGGGAGAGTTCCGTCGGCAACTCATATATAAAGCAAATTGGTACAGAAAACGAATCATTGTCATAGACCGTTTCTATCCATCCAGTCAACTTTGTTCTGTATGTGGTACACAGTGGTCAGGGGTAAAGGATTTGGCTGTACGTCAGTGGATTTGTCCTGGTTGTGAGACTGTTCACGATAGAGACCGCAATGCTGCAAAGAATATCTTAAACGAAGGACTGCGCCAACTGGCGTAGACGTAAATATGGTAGGGTGGGACACACCCGAACCAATACGCTCAGGGAGACCATGTAAGACCTCGCACGGTGCAGGCTACGGTCAGCGAACTGAGAATCCCCTGTCTTTAGACATGGGGAGTGTCAAATGGTACAACAGGGTTTTTTATGGAGGGAGAAGAGCCACTACATAGATTGGAAGACAAAGCCTTTATACAAATGTGTTATCAATTGGCGCGCGAAAATCATGGTAAAGTGATTGCCTTGGATACCGGATTATCTGACAAAAATTTTTATTGGGTACAATTTAAGTTGCTATATTGTACCTCTATGTATCTCCTATATAATTAAGTATGTGCACTATGTTGCATTTGCATCTAAAGTGACAGACGGCACGATTTTATTTATGGACAAGCCCCAAGACTTCGTGTTTCCCTTTTTAGAATATAAGGCACTCAGTGTGGAGGAATTATCTGCAAGATGCGATGTAGACGCAAATTTGTCTGCACTGGGAAAAGCAGAGCTTGCACAAATTGAGTATTGGAAGCCGCAGGCAATCAAAGAAGTAATTTTCAATTTTTGGGATTGATACTGCATTTTGGACGCGCAAATCTGGAAAATCAAACACGTGAGCGCGAATGTGATTAGACTGCCGCGAATGCGGGAACAATAATGCGTGTGCATGGATCTCGAGTCGTTTTGATGTTTCCCAAAAAAGAAGAATTGGATAAAAACTTCCCAAATTCCCATTTTTGTAAATGGCGGTGAAAGGAAAAATACGGTAGGATAAAATCATACGAACGAGATACGATTGTTTGGATGATTCTTAAATCAGAAAGGCGGTTATTCCTATGTCAAAGAGTATGATCAAGCTGGGTGTTGCAGCGGCAGGTCTTGCAGGTGCAGGCGCGGCAGCAGTCTTGGCAAAGAAGATGAAAGATACCCAGAGCACACCAGAGCAGACCAGAAGCAATTCGGGTTACCGTAATACAGAACTGGGCAAGCATGAGAAAAACAGCAAGGGCATTTATTATACCAACGGCAACTATGAAGCGTTCGCGCGTCCAGAAAAGCCAGAAGGCGTAGAGAAAAAGAGTGCATACCTGGTAGGCAGCGGACTTGCTTCCCTCGCAGCGGCATGTTTTCTTGTGCGCGATGGTCAGATGGATGGCTCACATATTCATATTTTAGAGGCGATGGACATTGCAGGCGGTGCATGTGACGGCATCAATGACCCAAACCGCGGTTATATCATGCGCGGCGGCAGAGAGATGGAAAACCATTTCGAATGCCTGTGGGATCTGTTCCATAGCATCCCGTCGCTGGAACATCCGGAGCTTTCCGTATTGGATGAGTTCTATCGCCTCAACAAGCACGATCCAAACTATTCGCTGTGTCGTGCGACCGTCAACCGCGGCGAGGATGCGCATACAGACGGCAAGTTTAACCTCAGCCAGAAGGCTTGTATGCAAATTATCAAGCTGTTTATGACGAAGAATGAAGACCTCTATGATAAAACCATTGAGGACGTATTCGATGATGAGGTGTTCAACTCGACATTCTGGCTGTACTGGAGAACCATGTTTGCGTTTGAAAACTGGCACAGTGCACTGGAAATGAAGCTGTACTTCCAGCGTTTCATCCATCATATTGCAGGCTTGCCCGATTTCAGTGCGCTCAAGTTTACCCGCTACAATCAGTATGAGTCTCTGATTCTCCCAATGCAGAAGTATCTGGAGAACGCAGGTGTAGACTTCCAGTTCAACACCGAAGTCAACAATGTACTCTTTGAGCGCAAGGGCGGCAAGAAAGTTGCCACTGCGATCGTATGTAAGGTGGAAGAAGGGGAAAAGAATATCCCACTCACAGAAAACGATTTGGTATTCGTGACAAACGGAAGCTGCACCGAGGGTACGATCTACGGCGATCAGAACCATGCACCGAACGGTGATGCAGAAGTGCGCACGAGCGGCTGCTGGGAGCTTTGGAAGAACATCGCAAAGCAAGATCCTGCGTTTGGTCATCCGGAGAAGTTCTGCTCGGATATTGACAAAACTAACTGGGAGTCTGCGACCATTACCACATTAGATGATAAGATTTTGCCATATATCACCGAAATCTGTCAGCGCGACCCAAGAAGCGGCAAGGTGGTAACCGGCGGTATCGTAAGCTGCAAGGACTCTAAGTGGCTGATGAGCTGGACGATCAACCGTCAGGGACAGTTTAAGGAGCAAGACCCAGAAAAGGTGTGTATTTGGGTATATGGTCTGTTTACCGATGTTGTCGGCGACTATGTCAAGAAGCCCATGAAAGAATGCACCGGTAAAGAGATCACAGAAGAATGGCTGTACCATATCGGCGTGCCAGTGGAGCAGATTCCAGAGCTTGCGGAGCACAGCGCGGTTTGTGTGCCGACCATGATGCCATATATTACCGCATTCTTTATGCCACGTACCAAGGGTGACCGTCCGGACGTGATTCCGGATGGCTGCGTGAACTTTGCATTCCTCGGTCAGTTTGCAGAAACACCACGCGATACTGTCTTTACCACTGAGTATTCTGTGAGAACGGCGATGGAAGCGGTATACGGACTGTTGGGCGTTGACCGTGGTGTGCCGGAAGTTTGGGGCAGCGTGTACGATGTGCGCGAACTGCTCGATAGCTCAGTATGTCTGATGGATGGCAAGTCCCCACTGGACATTGAACTGCCAGGACCGTTGAACATGCTCAAAAAGCCGCTGCTCAAGGCGATTCAAGGAACGGTTGTGGAAAAGGTACTGCGTGATCACGATATCATTCGAGATTCCATGCTATAAATTGACCCCCTGATCAAAAAAGATAGAAAAAGCGAGCGAGCTGCCGTAACATACGGTGGCTTGTTCGCTTTTTGTGTTCAGAAATCTTCTTTGTCAATGTCCGTTTTGTCCTCATACGCACTGGCTGGGTGGTTGGGTCTGGATCTGCTGAAAATTGCTGTACAAATTACAGCGAATATGCTATAATATCTCTAATAATTATCATACCAACGGTATGTTAATTTGTATCCAGAAAATAAATCAGGGAGGTGGAAAGGTGGCAAGAAATAAGCACCCTGAACAGACGGTGGAGCGCATACTGGATGCTTCCGCGCGGCTGTTTTGGGAAAAGGGATATGAAAACACCAGCATTCAAGATATCCTAAATGAACTCAAAGACCTGACCAAGGGCGCGATCTATCATCATTTCAAGTGCAAGGAGGAAATTTTTGATGCAATCGCCACACGGGAGGGCGAGCGCAACCGAAAATATTTCGTGGAAGTGCAGGCGGATGCATCCCTCACAGGTGCGGAAAAGCTCCAAGAGATTGTGAAGCGGAATATTGCGAGTGACACCACAAAAAGAATCGTGGAGGCAGCCCCGAATCTCTTGGAAAATCCGAAGTTTCTAGCAATTCAGCTAAAGCAGATTCGCGATGTGATTACGCCAGATTTTATTTTTCCCATTGTGCAGCAAGGCGTTGCAGATGGCTCGATCCAGACCGATAAGCCCTATGAACTTGCGGAGGCGATCGTTCTTTTGATCGATGTTTGGCTGAATCCATTGATTCTGGGAACGGATACCGCGCACCTCGCAGGAAAATGCGAACTGATAGACGAGTTTTTGGAGCGATACCACATCACGTTATTTGATGCGGACTGCATTCGAGGGCTTGAAAGATTTCAAAAATAACTGCTCTGATAGGAGCATTTATTTTTACAGAAATACATACCAACGGTTTGTATGTAAAAGAAAAGGAGCACAGCATATGAAAACAAAAAAACGGATGTCTACAAACTTCTCGCTCGTTGTGGTGGGGCAGATTATTTCCCTTTTTGGAAATGGAATCTTGCGCTTTGCTCTGCCGCTCTATATCTTGCAGGAGACCGGCTCAGCGGCGGTCTTTGGTATGGTGAGTGCGCTGTCCTTTGTGCCGCTGGTGGTGGTGATGCCGATTGGCGGCATTGTTGCCGACTACGCCAAAAAACGGGACATGATGGTTCTGCTCGATTTCCTGACCGGATTGCTGATGACCGTTTTCCTGCTTTTGCTTGGACGAGTGGCACAGATCCCACTGCTTGTGGTCACGCTTATGCTGTTGTACAGCATAAGCGGACTGTATCAGCCCATTGTGCAGGCGAGTATGCCAGTCCTTTTGGAGGGCGAAATGCTGGTCAGGGGAAACGCAATCATCAGCAGCGTTTCTGCGCTTTCCAATTTGCTTTCTCCTGTCATCGGCGGCTTTTTGTTCGGTCTCTATGGCATCGTGCCCATCGTGGTGGTGAGTGTGCTTTGCTTTGTGGCATCGGCAGTTTTGGAACTGTTTATTAAAATTCCGTACCATAAGCACACGGAAAAGCAGGGTATCTTTTCCATTGTGCGCTCGGATTTGCGGGTGAGTTTGCGCTTTGTCTTTTTGGAAAAGAAGGTGCTTTCCAAGATGATTGCTACGACCTGTGTCATCAATGCATGTGTCAGTGCGCTGATTCTCATTGCCCTACCGATTCTGATTACCGAGCGGCTCGGACTTTCCACGGAGCTTTATGGCATAGCAACCGGCATGATGGCGTTTGGCAGTCTGTTTGGCGGTGTTCTGGCAGGCATATGCAAGCCGCAGATACAAACGATCCATCGTTGGTTCTGGGGATTGGCGGTATCTCTTGTGCCGTTTGCCGCCGCGCCGCTGTTTGCGTCTGGGATCAGCTTTGCTCTGATTCTGGTGAGTGTATTTGCGGTCATGAGCACCGCGACCATCAGCTCCATTTTGCTCATGACCTTTGTGCAGAACAACACGCCGGAACAGAGCGTGGGCAAGGTGATGGCGCTGCTGATGACGCTTTCCATCTGTGCCCAGCCCATCGGACAGGCGTTTTATGGTATCGCCTTTTCGTATGGAGTGGGGTATGAGCCGTGGATTCTTAGCGTGGGTGTGCTCGCTGCCATGTGTATGGCGGTGTATATAAAGCATGTGTTTGTTGCAGAGGGAAAAGTGCAGTGAGTGTGCGAAAAGGAATTGCATCTCTCGGATTGGTCAGGATTATTTTTTGCATTGACTGTCTATATCGATTCCTGTACAATGGATATAATTGTGAGGCGAATAAGTGGGGGAAAACAGTTATTTTGCTAACAATTTAACGCGGTAAAGGAGCAGTTGGGTAATGACAGAGAACAAGAATGATATCCTGCAAGGGGCGATTTTCCCCAGCATGACAAGGTTTGCAATACCCATTTTATTTTCTCTCATTTTGCAGGCACTTTATGGTGCGGTGGATTTGTGGATGGTCAGCCAGTTTGGAACCAATGCCGATGTATCCGCAGTATCAACAGGCAGCCAAACCATTATGATCGTTAGCGGCATCGTGACGGGTCTCTCTATGGGAATCACTGTACTTTTGGGCTTGTCTATGGGCGAACGGGATGATACACGCAGCGCAAATCTTATCGGAACAAGTATTTGGGTATTTGCGGGCGTGGGACTCATTTTAACTGGAATTTTACTGTTTGCTGCGCCGACGCTTGCGGTCATGCTCAATACGCCAAAAGTTGCGTTTGAGAAAACCGTGCAGTATATGTTGATCTGCGGCGCAGGTACGGTGTTTGTGGTTGCGTTCAATGTGCTGAGCAGTATTTTTTGTGGGTTAGGCGACTCCAATGCACCGCTGATCTTTGTGGGCGTTGCATGTGTGGTCAATATCCTTGGGGATTTCGTACTCATTCAGCTGTTCAAGCTGGGGGCGATGGGCGCGGCAATCGCGACCATTGCGGCGCAGGCGATGAGTGTTATGTTTTCGCTCTTTCTGATCCGCCGCCGATTGCCGTTTGCGTTCCATAAGGAGAACCTGCGTTTTGACAGACAGCTTGCCCTTTCGGTGATAAAACTTGGTGCACCAATCGCCCTTTTGCGTATGTGCAATGAGGTTTCCTACCTGATTATTATGGGATTTGTCAACCGTCTGGGTGTTGTAGCGTCTTCTGGCGTGGGCATTGCGGAAAAACTCGTTATGTTTATCGTGCTCATTCCGACTGCGTATATGTCCGCTATCTCGGCGTTTGTGGCGCAGAATATCGGCGCAGGACAGCTTGAACGTGCGAAAAAATCCTTGTGGGTGGGGATGGCAACCGCGATGGTCATTGGCGGTGTGACCGCATATCTGTCGTTCTTCCATGGCGATGTGCTGTCTCGCTTGTTTATTGAAGATCCCGAAGTCATTTACGCATCTTCCGAATTTTTAAAAGCAACGTCAATGGAATGCTTTCTTCTGTCCATTGCATATTCATTTAATGGATACTTTAACGGCATCCAAAAAACTGCATTTGTCATGCTGCAAGGACTGGGCGCGATCTTTCTCGTCCGTATCCCTTACGCGTACTTCGCAAGTACAAGACCTGATCCTGCCCTCTTTAATATCGGCCTGTCTGCGACCTTCGCGGCAGTATTCATGCTGATCGCGGCAGCAGGATACTATATCGTGCGGAGTAAAAAGAAGGGACAGAATCACTTTTTCTAGGGGCTGTTTGAAAAATCGAAAATTTGTCTTTTTCTACAGGGAACGGCATCCACTGCGTTAAAAATACTCGAAATCCATCAAGGATTCCTGCGTTTTTTGCCTTGTGGCTGCTCGCTCCCTGCGAAAAATCCGTCAATTTCTCTATTTTCAAACAAGCCCTAGGGGAGACTCAGTCCCTCTAGATGCAGAGCCAGTCGGTTTCACGCATATTTGCACAGGTGGTACTGGTTTTAGTGGGGCGGGATTGCGCGTATTTTTCGGGATATCCGCAACGATACGAAAAGATAAGAATCACGTTCAATTGTAATCTTTGCGGAAGTTATGATATAATAAAGAAAACATAACTTTGGAGCAAGCCATACATTGCAATGAGATCAATTTGTTTGTGCTGCAAAATAGAAGGGATGATTCAAATGGCGAAAACCTATCCATTCACCTTACAAGAACTGCCATACCCATATGATACCTTGTCTCCGGTTGTGGGAGAAGAAACCCTGCATTTTCACCATGATAAGCACATGAACGCTTATGTGGATAACCTCAATAAGGCGATCGAGCCATATGCAGAACTGCATGATGTTACCCTGAACGGTCTGTTGGCGCACTTGAACCAGCTGCCACAGACAATCCAAACGGCTGTCCGCAACAATGGCGGCGGCGTATACAATCACCAGCTGTATTTTTCCACCGTTGGTGCGCCAAATGCGGGCACAAAGCCAGATGCAGCCCTGCAAAGTGCGATCGAGCGGGATTTTGGCAGTATGGACGAAATGAAGGCACAGTTGGGACAGACCGCACTCACTCGCTTTGGTTCGGGCTGGGCATACCTTGTGGCAGATGCACAGGGCAAGCTGTCTATCTGCTCCACACCAAATCAGGATGTGCCCGATCTTTCCCAGTATGTTCCGCTGATGACTGTGGACGTATGGGAGCACGCTTATTATCTGGACTATCAGAACCGCCGCCCGGATTACGTGAAAGCGTTCCTCACACTCACGAATTGGGATGTTGTGAGCAAGCGTTATGCGGACAGAGCATCCCTTTTGGAAACCAACTAGGGGCTATCTGAAGAGTCGAAATTCTGGTCTTTTTCTACAATGAGTGGTATCTGCTGCGTTAAAAATACGCACAATCCATCAAGGATTCCTGCGTTTTTTGCCTTGCATCTACGCACTCACTGCGAAGAATTCGTCGATTTCTTTATTTTCAGATACACCCTAAAATCGAACACAAAAAACAAGCTGCCCCTGCGGAATTTTCCGCAGGGGCAGCTTTTGTATGCATGTAAGAGAAATGGAGCTTACACGGATTTGTCGGGGATGGTCTTGACACCAAATATAAAGTACAGCAGATGGAATACCCAGACACAGGCAAGGACGATGCGGCCCACAACCACAGCATGCATCATAACAAAGCCGATGGCCATGAGAAGCGTCACCGTAACCATAATACGGATCTTGGTCTTTTTGGTCATGCCTTTTCCGGCAACATAGCTTTCCAGATTGTCTTTATACAGCTTAGTCCCAGTAAACCAGTTATTGAGCCGCTCGGAACTGCGGGCAAAGCAGAACGCAGCAAGCATGAGGAAAGGGAAGGTCGGCAAAAGCGGCAGGACTGCGCCGACAGCACCCAGCCCCAAACCGATACAGCCAAGTACGATGTAAATAATTTTTTTAATGCTCATGTTTTTTCTCCGTTCTGTGCGTTTCTTTTTGCGTCTCGATCATATGGCGCGTTGCCAAGATTGGATGGTAAAAGAGCATGCGCGGACCGGAAAACCGCATGACTTCGCGGATCTTCTCGCGCATATTTGGTGCATAGCAGTGCACCTTGCAATTGCTGCAAAAGGTTTTGGTATCCATAAAGGGACAGTGGGCGATGCGGTCTTGGGCATAGGCAGAAAGTGCCTTGCAGTCGGTGCAAAGCACCTTGCCGCCATGCTTTTTGCGACAATAGAGGGAGATCATGCGGGACACAACCGCCGTTTCCTGCTGACGCTTTTGTGTGGTATCCATTAGCTCATTCTCCCGTGCTCCACAGAATACGATACATCCACAATGCCCATGGTGGACTTGCGGTGGGATACCAATACGACCGTCTTTCCAGTGCGCTCCTTGTGCAGTGACTTCAAGATCACGGCTTCATTGAGGCTGTCCAGATTGCTCGTCGGCTCATCCAGCAGCATAAAGGGGGCATCGTGCAGGAACGCGCGTGCCAATCCAAGACGCTGGCGTTCACCGCCGGACAGCGTATCGCCGAGTTCACCGACTGGGGTGTCATAGCCGTTTGGCAGCTGCATAATGAAGTCATGGACAGACGCCTTTTTGCAGGCTTCCATAATCTCTTCGTCCGTTGCATCCAGCTTGGCAATTTTGAGGTTGCTGCGAATGGAATCTTGGAACAGGTGGGTTTCCTGCGTCACAAAGCTCTGCATGTCGCGCAGGTTGGAGGTGTTGATCTCGTCCACGTTTTTGTCAGAAATCTCAATACTGCCGTCCTGTACCTGCCAGAAGCGCATGAACAGCTTGAGCAGGGTGGACTTACCACTGCCGCTTTTGCCCACAATGCCGATGACCTGATTCTGTGGGATCTCTACCGAGAAGTCAGAGAGAATCTGCTCGCCGTTCGGGTAAGAGAAGTTAATGTTCTTGGCACGTGCGCCAGAAAACGTAATGGGTGCTTTGCCCGTGATCTCTTCTACGACTGGGGTCTCTTCCAGAATATCCAGCACACGATTGCCCGCTGCAAAGGTATTTTGCAGGGTTGCGCCAAGTGCGGCAAGCGCAACGACTGGACCAAACGAACTCATCAGCGCAATGGTGGGAATGACCGTACCCGCAAAGCCGCACAGATGGGCAGAAAGCACGAGCATTGCAATGTTAAATACCAGAATCGCGGTATTTGTGACCGCCATATTGTAGCCCGTCACGCGCTTCATGCGTGCCTCGTCTTCTGCAAGATCGTCAGTCATCTGGTTCATGCGCTCGACGCGGTTTTCGCCTTGTCCGTATTGCAGAATCTCAGGCAGACCGCGCAGACTATCGAGGACGAAGCTTGCCAGTGCGCCCGATTTGCCGCGGAAACGTAAGCCGTTGCTACCGCTCATCTTGGAGGTGACGAGCGGAATCACGATACCCACCACTGCATAGGCGAGGAGTGCCACCAGTCCCAAGATCCAGTGATAAGAGCCGATGAAAACGACCATCACCACAGTAAACAGGGCGGCAATGCAGATCGGGGAAATTGTATGGGCATAGAACACTTCCAGCAGCTCAATGTCCGAGGTGATAATGCTGATGAGGTTGCCCTTATCCTTGCCCTCCAGCTTTGCAGGGGTCAGGCGGCGCAGGGCAGAGAAAATCTTGTCGCGCAACAGGGCAAGCAGCTTAAAGGCAATAAAGTGGTTGCAAGCCTGCTCCGCATAGCGCAGGAAGCCGCGCACAAATGCAAAGATGGCAACCGCAATAAAAATCATCTGGAGGGATAGCACGTCAGACAGCCCCAACAGATTGAGGACGGCAAAGCCGCCAAAAATCGTAATAAAGGCAGCGCATAGGTGTCCCACAAGACCCATGAGGATCGCGAGAATCATATAGCCGGTGAGAGGCTTTACCAAACCGACCAGCCGTGCCATAACGGTAAATCCGCTTCTTTTCATCGTGTCACACCCTTTCCATAGTGTTCCAGCTCTTGCTGGGTGTTCCAAAGATTTGCATAAACGTTGTTTTGACCGAGAAGCGTTTCATGCGTACCGGATTCCACCAAAACACCGTGGTCAAGCACATAGATATTGTCGGCGCCGACGACATTTGCCAGACGGTGGGAAATCAGGATCACCGTTTTGGTCTTTGCCAGCTCATAAATTTGCGCCATCATATCGTTTTCACTCTCCACATCAATATTAGAAGTGGATTCGTCAAAGATATAAACGGGCGTATCATGAAGCAGTGCACGTGCGAGTGCCAGACGCTGGCACTGACCGCCCGAAAGGTTGGACGCTTTTTCTGCAAGTGGCGTATCCAAGCCCTGCTCAGATCGCAGGAAGTTTGCCAGATTGACGCGCTCCAGTGCGTTCCAAAGCTGCTCGTCGGTCGCGGTCGGGCAACCCATGTATAGGTTCTCGCGCACCGTGCCCTTGAATAGATAGCTCTGATGGCTGACATAAGTAAAGGAAGACAGCAGGCTCTCTTCGGAGATTTCCGCGAGTGGCATGCCGCCCACGGTGAGCGATCCGGTGTAACCCTTGTTCTTGCCCATCAGGATGGAAGCGGTGGTGGACTTGCCGCAGCCGCTTTCACCCACGATGGCAGTAAAGCTACCCTTGGGGAAGGTCATTTCTAAGTTGTGCAAAATTTGGCGTTCCTTGTCGTAGGAGAAAGAAAGCCCCTGACAGGTGATTGTGTGATCCTCAGGCACGTGCTTTGTCTGCTGGGCAGGTTCGGGCATATCGAGCAGACGGAAAATCTTATCCGATGCTGCCATACCGTTCATCGCAATGTGGAAGAACGAACCCAAAAGGCGCATGGGCAGGAAGAAGTCTGCCGCGAGCAGGATGATGAGCAAGCAGCCCGCAAGATCGACCTTGTCCGCGCGGAATTGCAGCGTGGCAAGGATTACGCCGAGCGCCGCGCCGCCGTATGCAATGAGATCCATGATGGTGATGGAATTGAGCTGCATGCTGAGCACTTTCATCGTAATCTTGCGGAAGTTTTCCGACTGCATGTTCATTTCTTCATGCTTGTAGCCATCGGTCTGGTAAATTTTCAAGGTGGTCAAGCCTTGCAGGTTTTCGAGGAAGGTATCACCCAGCGCGGTATACTGTCCCCAGTATTTGCCCAGCAGCTTCTTTGCCCAAGTCTGCACGCCCGCAATGGTGACCGGAATGAGCGGCACACACAGGAGCAGCACCAGTGCAGATGGCAGGCTGATAAAACTTAGAAAGGCAAACAGGGTCAGAGGTGCGAGCATGGAATAGAAAAACTGCGGCAGATATGCGCCGAAGTAGGTTTCCAGCTGATCGACACCCTCGGTTGCGACCTGTACAATGGCACTGGTCTGTACCTGCTCATTGTAGGACGCGCCAAGGCGTAACAGTTTGCGGTAAATTTTTTCGCGCAGGGTGCGCTTGACCATCCGCGAGGATAGATAGCTCATGCGGCTGGAAGCGATGGTACAAAAGAAACGAACCACAATGAGCACCGCAAGCAGACCAAGCATGGGGCGTGCCAACGTGTGGTCAGCCGTTCCTTCGTAGAGTTTTTGCAGCAGTGCTGCGAGAGTAGCCATGATTCCAATATTTGCAAGCAGCGCACCCCACTGGAATGCGACATTCGCAGCAATATATTTCTTGCTTTCCCTCACAGTACCGATCAGACGTTTGTTAATCATCATAATAGGCAGTCTCCTAAAATAAAATGGTTGCGTTTACGCTTTTCAGGGAACGCTTTGGCGGCGGTGTATACAGTTTGCTGCAAAAAAGCGTTCCAAGCAAGATCAGTTTATACTAACTATGATATAGTAGCATGAAGATGGAGGACTGTCAAATGTTGAATTTTCATATTATTTGTTCATGTTCATTCGAAAAATACTTGTGAAAAGTTGTAAAAATCGAAATTTGAAAGAACAGTCAAAGTGCAGGATGCATAAACATACTGAGAACAGAATTTGAAGAGATGCACAAGGGGCATGGCAAAAAAATCATATGGGTCGCTGAAATGCGGCGGTGTATGGTCAGAAATGAGATGAAAAAGTACAAACTGTAACTACCACTTTTGAAACAAATGCAGTATAATAAGGATGCACGATCAATATATAGAAACGCGCAGGACGGGAGGAAAACAATGAAAAAAACTGTGTTATTTGGAATGGCATTGCTGTGTACACTGGGACTGTTTGGCTGCAAAATGCAAAAAGAACAAGAAAAAGTTGTAGAGGATGAAGGCGTACATGTTGTAAATTCATTTGCCAAAACCCCTGATGATCAAATCGAAACAGCCGAAGAGGTCATAGAGATCTCATACGATCAGATGAGTGATGACACTTGGTGTGCAAACGGTATGACATATGCGTACAAGCTGGAGGTCAGCGGCACGATGAATTCTAAGGAGCCAGACACAACATACACCATTTTGAGCAACCGCTATCCGATCTCGTTTGAGCAGGCATTCAAAGAAAGTGCTCTCACACACGCAGGAAATAAGTTTTTTGATCTCGAAGATGCTGTGATCGTTGCAGTGCGAATTTCCGAACGAAAGATGCCCGAAGTGCAATGCGTTCTGCATGAAGAAGAAGTGTCTGGGGAGAAAAAATTCAATACCAATTTCCTTTGGGGACGGCACGAATTGGGTGATACCATTGAGGTGTACTATAAAAATGAGGCAGATACACCTGCAATGGTTACCCTGTACCGCTATAACCGTATTGCGGCACAAAAGGAACTCGGTACCGTGGCGGTTGCACCGCATAGTGAAGGCGTTTACACATATACGTTTGAGGGTACAAACCATGGAGCGTATTCAGTCGGTATCGTGGAGCAGGATGGCAAAGCGCTTGCAGGAGAGCTGCGTGTGTATCAGCTAGAAGAGCGCTATCGCTGATAGAAAGCAGAGAACAGATGGAAATTGTAAAACGAGGATATGAACCCAAAGACGCTACGGCGTTTGGCGCCCAAAAGGCAGCAGAAAAACTGCATGCAGCGGCGCAAGAGGTGTATTTTTGCTGAATCGCGGCTATGATATCAAGTCAGCGTCCACATTTGTTGGAAACCATTATCTGCTCAGTGACCGGCAGTGCATGGCACTGGCGCGCTTGTGTATCTTGATAAACAGGTGTCCAACTCGGGAAGACTGCGTGCCCTCGTGCTTGAACAGGCGGCATAACGCAGTGTGCAGATTGCGGTTAAACTGAGCGAGCGGGTGGACTCTGTGCTGTCCGACTTGGAGAATATCATGACTGCGGATGCCATCATTGGGGAGAATGTAAAAATTATGCTTGGATTTTTATGATTAGTGACTGTATTTCTTTTGCAGTGCATGATACTTTTTGTGCTTTATTTTAGAGTTTGAGAGATAAAAACAAAAGTGGGCGATTGACAACTACCCAAGATATCATACAATGATGTTAAGGACTATCTGAAAAGTCGAAATTCTGGTCTTTTTCTACAATGAGCGGCATCTGCTGCGTTAAGGCAACACCGCACAATGTCATCTGCGGCGCTTTGCGAAAATTTCGCGCCATAAATTCGTTGTGAATCCTTGAAATCCATCAAGGATTCCTGCGTTTTTTGTCTTGCATCTACGCACTCGCTGCGAAAAATTCGTCGATTTCTTTGTTTTCAGATACGTCCTAAAAGCCAAGAGGAAGCATCGGGGCAGATGATCCGAAAAGTTGCTGCTGGTGCGCGGTGATATAAAAAGACAGGCGTGTCATACACCTGTCCCAACTTGTCGAAAAAGTCTTTTCACTATTTTGCCCACTTGTTTTTCCAAATGAAATGGCAAGCAGTTTGTGAATATGTATGTATTTTCGTTTAGACATAACGATACCCCCTTATGTAGTTATTATCCTACACAAGGGGGCTTTCCTATGTCAGGTATGACCATCTTTTCTGCAATAACAAAGAGGCGTGATGTGCAAAAGATAGAAAAAGTTTGTGTACACCAAAGTAATGGCTGTTATGCTGCATCAAAATTTTTGAATCCAGTTAAAAAATGCATCTTCTGAATGGATATCGTCCATGCATGCAGGGTGCTTTACGATTTCCAGCGCCGTTTTTGGGATTTCAACATGGAATGTTTTAGTTACCCAATTTTGAAATACGGTATTGGGCTTTACCACAAAGTCTGCATTGGGATGTTCGTTGGGAGGATATGCAAAATCTTCATTCCAGCAGATTTCATCGTATCCGATGGCAAGCAAGCGCAAAAAGTCCAGTGCATTGTCTGCCAAGACACAAGACAGCGTGGAACCAGATCCAGACCCCATATGAACGATTTTTAGTTCACCCTGTTCATCCAGCCAAAATGCGCTTTCAGAACCCTCGCCGCCAGTTTGGGCAAAGACGCAGAGCCTTTGGTTCAGTTCCTCATTTTCTCCGCAGCTGAACCAATATTTTAGATTTGCTGTACCGCCTGCATAGAACGTAATGTCTGTGCCGCCGTCTCTTTGGGTTTTTGTCCGGCTCGCAAGCAAATCATCTTCTGGATACAGAAAACCATAGCGTGTTCCATTATGGTCTGCATATAAGTGGTTTTCTTCCAGATAGGTATATAACATGACGATTTCTTTTGGGATCTCCATACCTTGGGGCATTACACGTTGTAGTTGTTCGATCAGCTGATTTTTCATGGTGTTCAAAACTTCTTTTCTCTCTTGGTTTCAGGCAATGGCGTTTTTCGCAAAATCGCTCTAATGCGCTTGTGTGTCCAGTAGTTTGACACGCGCAAATGCATCATCTATAAAAGTGGTGATTTCAGCAAAATGTTTCGTGTCGATTCCATATATATTGAAGTTTTGGGGTCGGATATCAAAGGTCTGCATATCTTGTTGCGCTGCTTCACAAGAATTTGACACAGAAACGCTGGTTACAATTTCTAAATTGACCCATTCACCGCACATATTGCTGTGTGATGACCAAAACCGAAATTCACACTGGATGTGTTTACCCTTCCATTTTAAGGATCTTTTTGATTTTAGATATTTAAAATCTGTGTTTTGATAATATCTGCCGATTTCATGGCAAACAGCATGAAAAATATCTTTCGTTGGTGTGTATGGTGTGACTGCGTGCAGGATGCTGTTTTCTTCCCATTCCCACATAATACGTTACCTCAAGGTTATGATTTTTAATTGGTAATAGACTACCATAAAATTTTGAATTTGTCTACAACAACACGAACCAAAAAGCGGTCACACAGTTTTCTGTGACCGCTTCATCGTGTCAAAAAAGTCACTGCACCCTTTTTATTTTGGAGCGAAGCGACCTTAAATTTTCAAAATCCAAGGACATGCGCCTTGGATTTTGCCCGCTGAGAGCATATGAATGGATTTCATGCAGAAGCCTCCTTGAACATTGAACGTTTTCTGCAATGCTGCAAACGCGTTGCAGTTTTTTTATTTGGTTTGGGGCAGATCAAGTGCTTGCAGCTTTTTGGGGGATGCAGGGGCTTCGCCAGTGGACTGCCGCACGATTAGTTGTGTGTGCAACAAAAGGGTGCTGATGGGTACGCCTGCAAGCAGGCTGGAGAGCGCATAAAAGGCACTTTTTCCAATCTGGGTGCGATCCTGCCGGATACTGGTCATGGGGGGTGCGGTATAGGCGCACAGGGGCAGATCATCGAAACCAAGGATGCTGATATCATCGGGCACACGCAGACCAAGCTCCTGACAATAGATCATAACGGTGTGCGCCAAAAGGTCATGGCTGCAAATGATGGCAGTCACTTTCTGTTTTAAAAGCGCGGGCAGGTGCTTTTGCAGGCATTCCGAGAAAAAGAAGTCATTGCCCGCAAGGTGGTGTCCGTCGGGGAGGTTATACTTGCGTAAAGCCGCAAAGAACGCACTGTAACGCAGCTGATTGACATAGGAGTCAAGTGCGCCGCTCAGATATCCAATGCAGCGGTGCCCCTGTTTTTTCAGGTGTGCAATGGCAAGATCCATGCCCTCGCTGTTGTCTACACCCACATAGCAGGTGGTCGGGTTGGCTTGGATGTAGTTATCCAGCAAAACCGCGGGTGTGCTGCTCGTTTGCAGCTGCGAAATCCATATATCAGAGAGCGAAAGACCCAAAAAAAATGCTGCGGCATAGTTGTTTTTCAGCATATACGCATCATAGGTGATGTGCTTTTGCGTGGGATCATCGAGGGGCACAACAGACACCACAAAGCCAGCCGGTTCTGCCGCTTTGCGAAAGCCAATGACAATATCATAACCGAAGTGCTCCGGCTCCGTGTACAGCATGTTCTTAATAAACAGGCAGAGGTGTTTTGCACCCTTTTTTCGCATTCCGCGCGAATAACCCAGCTCCACAGCGGTCTCTAAAACAGTTTTTCGTAATGTTTCACTGACATCGCTTGCGCCGTTGAGTGCTTTGGATACCGTACCCTTGGAAATGTTCAGTTTTTTTGCAATATCTTCGATCGTAGCCATAAAAACCTCGATTTTGTGTCAGAAGTAAAGGGAAAATCCCACTTTTCACAGGATATAATTTTTTTAATTATACTGCAAAATAGAAGGCAAATCAATTCCAAGTGTAGGATTTGACATTATGCTCAAAAATATCGCAAAAATTTTGGCAATAGAAACGTGAAAAGGCACAAAATTGGGAGAAATTTCTTGTATATATAGTGGAAATTTAGATGGGGAGAATCAGGGGGTTGACGGATGGCGCGGGCTGCGGTATAGTAAAGATACCGAAACTTTACGAAACTTCTGAGAGGTAGAGTATGCAAAGCGGAATCAACTTTGGAAGCAAGGTATTTGCAAAACGCTTTCACTATGACGGAGACGATCTGGGCGCACGGCTCACGGAGAACGGAACGGTGTTCAAACTGTGGGCACCGACTGCGGAAGGTGTTGTACTTAGGCTGTATCCATCTGGGCACACAGGGGAAGCTGTGCGCACGGTTTCTATGCAGCGCGAGGAAAAAGGCGTGTGGAGCTGGCAGACGGACGAAAATCTGGACGGCGTATATTATGATTACGAGGTGACAGTGGGCAGAGACAGCCACTGCACCGCTGATCCTTATGCGCGTGCGTGTGGCATGAATGGTTGGCGCAGTATGGTGGTCGATCTCCCAAAGACAAACCCAAAGGACTGGGAGCATGACCGTGCACCAGAGCGCCAAGCGGAAGACATCATCTATGAAGTGCATGTGCGCGAATTTTCATGGGCAGAGAGCGGCGGATTTCCGGAGAAAGTGCGTGGTAAGTACAAGGCGTTCTGCGAGACGGACACTACGTTGTTTGATCGTGGGGAACAGCCAACAGGGCTTGCCTATCTGCGAGATTTGGGCGTAACGCATGTGCAGCTGATGCCCGTATATGATTATGGATCGGTCAATGAAGCGCGACCAGACGACAGCTTCAACTGGGGCTATGATCCGGTCAATTACAATGTGCCCGAAGGCTCGTACTCCAGCGACCCGACAAAGGGCGAGGTGCGCATTCGCGAGCTGAAGGAGCTCGTGCAGTCATTGCACCAGCAGGGCTTCCGCGTCATTATGGATGTGGTGTACAACCATACATACAGCCGCGACTCATGGCTGGAGCGCACTGCACCGGGGTATTACTACCGCACATGGCAGGATGGCACGCCCTGCAACGGTTCGGGCTGCGGCAATGATCTTGCAAGCGAACGCTCGATGTGCGCGAAGTACATTCTGGAGTCCGTACTTTATTGGGCAGAGGAATACCACATGGATGGCTTCCGCTTTGATCTCATGGGGCTGCTCGATGCCGCCCTCATGGAGCGGATCCGCGCCGAACTCGATGCACGCTACGGACGCGGCGAAAAGCTGGTGTTTGGCGAACCTTGGGCGGCAGGAGAGACCGCTTGCAAGCGGGGCATCCATCTTGCAAATCAAAAATATCTCAGAAAGATGGACTTGGAGATCGGCGCGTTTGCCGATAAGGTGCGCGACACGATCAAGGGCAGCGTCATGGACGCCGCAAAGGTGGGATTTGTCAACGGTGCACGCGGACAGGAGCACAAGATCATCCAAAGCGTGACGGCGTGGTGTGAAAAAGGCTTTCGTGCACCCGCACAGTCCATTACCTACGTATCCTCCCACGATGACATGACGCTGTGGGATAAGCTGGTCTATACCCTAGACCCCAAGTGCCAGTACGATGTGTTTACCCCTGAAGTGCTCCGCGCCAATCGGCTGGCGGCGGCGATCTATATGACCTGTCAGGGGAGGTTGTTCCTGCTGTCGGGTGAGGAATTTGGACGCACCAAGCAGGGGGCACATAACACATACAATGCGCCCATTGCGCTCAACCGTTTGGATTGGGAACGCGCGTGGGACAACCACACGCTTGTGGACTACTACCGCGGACTCATCGCCCTGCGCAAACAGCTTCCTGCACTCTGTGACAAGGGAGAAGATGCATGGCAGCGTATGCTGCACGCGGAAGTGCTGACCTCCCGTTGTGTGAGCATCACGCTGGACAATACCGGCGGCACATGGGAGACCATTAAGGTGATCTACAATGCGTCCAGCCATGCAGTCCCCCTTGGAGGCATGGGCTGGGAGCTGCTTGCCGATGGGCGGAGCAGTTTTTTGTGGCAGACGCCACAGCCCATCCACCAGCCTGCCGTACAGCCGGTTTCCGTGCTGATCTTGGGCAAACGGGGAGAGTAAGGAAGAGAGAACCATGCAATTTATCTATGGAAAACAGGATTTTCGGGACGGCATCCGTGGACAGGAAAACTGTTATCTGCTCACAAATGGGCTGGGCGGCTTTTCCTCGCAGAATCTGATCGGCGGCGCGAGCCGCAATGACCATGCCGTTTTGATGGCGTGCACCCAACCACCTAACCACCGCTGGAACCTCGTTCA
This sequence comes from Butyricicoccus sp., assembly GCA_020025885.1. Taxonomy (GTDB): domain Bacteria; phylum Bacillota; class Clostridia; order Oscillospirales; family Butyricicoccaceae; genus Butyricicoccus. The sequence goes on from JAHHRJ010000023.1 coordinate 19,546, forward strand.
CCGCTTGGAGGAAGTGCTGGAAGTGAGGACGGAAACACAACATCTATCCAGCCAGCAGTTTGCGGACGGCACAGAGGAAAGCGGCTGGCAGCACTTATCCAGTGTGCAGGTGGACGGACTGCCCACGTGGATCTATCAGCTGGCAGGGGTCACAGTAGAAAAACAGCTTGCGCTCGCGTGGGAGCAAAACACCCTCGCGGTGCGCTATATGGTGCAAAACGATTCCGCGGAGGCATGCACATTGACCGTTACCCCTTGGATGCAGTTTGTGCCCAAGGGACAAGACCTCACGCAGGAGCAGGCATTCCGCTTCACAGAAAATGCGGTCGAATCCGCAGGCTTGCGGCTGCATCTTTGCACCAATGGCAAAACAAAAGCCTTTCCGGTGCAGTATCAAACACTTTTTTATGCGTATGATATTTGTGACGGGCGGCGAGAAACGGGGCTGACGGCGGCAAACCATGCGATTTATCTGACCATTCCAGCGGAGACGCACAAGACACTGGACATTGTATTCTCGCTCGAAGAAACACCCGTTTCCGCGTGCATCATTTTGCGGAAAGCACGGAGGCGGATAGATCACCTGAAAAAGCAGAGCGGTCTGCGTGATCCCGTGGCGCGTCAGCTGGCGGTAAGCGCGGATGCCTTTATCGCCCGTCGCGGACAGACTAAGACCATCTTAGCGGGCTATCCGTTTTTCGAGGACTGGGGACGCGATACTATGATCGCATTGGTGGGATGCACCTTATCCACCAAGCGCTATGCCGATGCCGAGCAGATTCTCACAACGTTTATGGAGCACGAGCGGGACGGACTCATGCCCAATCTGTTCCCCGAGGGCGGGAACGAGCCGCTTTATAACACCGTTGATGCCGCGCTCCTGTTTATCAACTGTGTCTGGCTGTATTTTGAGAGAACCGAGAACACCGCATTTTTACAGCGTGTATTCCCAACCATGGAGCGGATTGCCACAGGATACCACAAGGGAACGGCGTTCGGCATCCATATGGACGAGGACGGCTTGATCACCGCAGGACAGGGATTTGACCAAGTGACTTGGATGGATGTGCGTATTGGAGACATCCTGCCCACGCCGCGCCACGGAAAGCCGGTCGAGATCAACGCATACTGGTACAACGCCCTGCGCATTTTGGAACAGCTTGCGCCCAAGGTCGGCGGCAATGGCACACCCTATGGTATACGCGCGGAGCAGGTGCAAAAGAGCTTCCTGCAAAAGTTCTGGATGGAAAAAGCCGGATACCTGCGCGATCTGGTATCTGGTACGGCGGCAGATGAACAGATTCGCTGTAACCAGATCTGGGCGGTTTCCATGCCGTTTACCATGTTAAGCCCAGCGCAGGAAAAGCGCGTGGTGCAGACCGTGGCAAAGCATTTATACACACCAATCGGCTTGCGCACGCTCTCGCCTGAAGATGCACAGTTTCACCCGACCTATGGCGGAGCACAAAAGGAGCGTGATCTTGCGTACCATCAGGGAACGGTGTGGCCGTTCCCGCTCGGTGCATATTATCTTGCCTATCTGAAGATCCATGGGACAGAGGCAAAACCACAGGTCAAACAGCAGCTTGCCGCCCTCGTTCCCGCCCTGCGGGAGGGATGCGTGGGACAGCTGCCTGAGATATACGATGGACAGACACCCAGCGCATCCCGCGGCTGCTTTGCACAGGCGTGGAGCGTCAGCGAACTTTTACGGGTGTTTGAAGCATTGGAACAATAGAAATGAGGAGAAATACGATGGAAAAGAGACTACAAAACATTTTGAATGAACGCTTTGGCAAGACACTGGAAAACGCAACCAGTCAGGAGATCTATCTGGCACTGATGCTGTTTACCAAAGAACGCATGGAGGCAATGCCCAAAAACACGGGCGCGCGTAAGCTGTACTATGTATCGGCTGAATTTTTGATTGGTAAGTTGCTGAGCAACAACCTCATTAACCTTGGACTGTTTGACGAAGCACAGGAACTGCTTGCGCGTTATGGGCATGAGCTCACCGCGATCGAGGAAGCTGAAAACGAGCCTTCTCTGGGAAATGGTGGTCTGGGACGTCTGGCGGCTTGTTTCCTCGACTCGATCGCGACGCTCGATCTGTGCGGCGATGGCGCAGGACTCAATTACCACGACGGTCTGTTCTATCAGCGTCTTGCAGACAACAAGCAGCGCGAGGAAAAGAATCCGTGGATCACACCGGACAGCTGGCTCAATGACACGGGCGTGCGATTTCAGGTACCATTTGGAGACTTTACACTGGATTCGATCCTGTACGATATCAGCGTACCGGGGTATAACGGACACTGTAACAATCTGCATTTGTTCGACGTTGCAACCGTGGATGAATCCATCATTGGCGACGGTATTTCCTTTGACAAGCAGGATATTGCCCACAACCTGACACTATTCCTGTATCCGGACGACAGTGACGAGGCTGGTCGTTTGCTGCGCGTATATCAGCAGTATTTCCTTGTAAGCAGCACCGCGCAGCTCATTCTCAAAGAGACCAAGGAGCGCGGCTACAAGGTGCAAGACCTGCATGAGCATGTCGTGGTGCAGATCAACGACACTCACCCGACCATGATCATTCCGGAACTCATTCGACTGATGACCGAGCAGGAGGGCATGAGCATGGACGACGCGATTCGCGAAGTACAGCTGACCTGTGCATACACCAACCATACTATTCTGGCAGAAGCACTGGAGAAATGGCCGATGTCCTTCATGCGCAAGGCAGTGCCGCAGATCGTGCCCATCATCGAGGAACTCGACCGCCGCGCAAAGCTGGTGAGCAATGACCCACGCGTTGCCATTCTGGACAATGAAGACCGCGTGCACATGGCGCATATCGATATCCACTATGGTTACAGCGTAAATGGTGTTGCCGCCCTGCATACCGAAATTTTGAAGGCATCCGAATTGCGTCCGTTCTACGAGCTGTATCCAGAGAAGTTCAACAACAAGACCAACGGTATCACCTTCCGCCGCTGGCTGCTGCACTGTAACCAGCCGCTGACCGCATATCTGGAAAGCCTGATTGGGGACGGTTTCAAGAAAAATGCAGAGGAACTTTCCAAGCTGCTCGCATACCAAAACGATGAAACCGTACTGCATCAGTTGGAAGCGATCAAGCACCAGAACAAGGAAGCACTCGCGGCATTCCTCAAGGAGACACAGGGCATCACCCTCAATACAGACTCCATCTTTGATATTCAGATCAAGCGTCTGCATGAGTACAAGCGCCAGCAGATGAATGTGCTCTATGCGATTCACAAGTATCTTGAGATCAAGCGCGGCAGCATTCCGGCACGTCCGATCACCATGATTTTCGGCGCGAAGGCAGCACCGGCGTATATCATTGCAAAGGATATCATCCACACCATTCTGTGCCTTGGCAAGGTGGTCGAGAATGATCCAGCAGTGCGCGATCACCTCAAGATCGTGATGATCGAGAACTATAACGTCACCAAGGCAGCAAAGCTCATTCCGGCTTGCGATATCTCCGAGCAGATCAGCCTTGCATCCAAGGAAGCATCGGGCACAGGCAATATGAAACTCATGCTCAACGGTGCGCTGACACTGGGCACACGCGACGGCGCAAACGTGGAAATCGCCGAACTGGTTGGCGAAGAAAATATTTATTCCTTTGGCAAGTCCTCTGAGGAAGTTATTCGCCTGTATGATGAAGCCTCCTACTGCGCGGCAGATATTTACCACAATGACGCACACATTGCCGAGCTTGTGGACTTTATTGTAGGCGAGGAAATGCTGGCAACTGGCGATCAGGAAAATCTGGAACGCCTGCATCATGAGCTTATCAGCAAGGACTGGTTTATGACCCTGCTTGACCTCAACGAATATATCACCGTCAAGGAGAAAATGCTGGCAGATTACGAGGATCGCACCGCTTGGACACGTAAGACCCTTGTAAACATTGCCAAGGCTGGTTTCTTCTCCTCCGACCGTACCATTGCAGAGTACAACGACGACATTTGGCATCTGTGAGGTGAACGCCTGTGAAAGAAACTGGAATTTTGATGGCGGTTTCGTCCCTGCCGTCCCGCTATGGCGTGGGCGACTTGGGACGGAGCGCAACAGAATGGATTGACCATCTGGCAGAGAATGGGGTGACCATTTGGCAGATTCTGCCGTTGAACCCCACAGGCTATGGCAACTCACCCTATCAGCCGTATTCCTCCTTTGCAGGGGATGAAATCTATCTGAGCCTCGAATTGTTCGCGGAGCAGGGCTTGCTGGAAAAAGCACCAGATCCATTCCAGCAATACAGCGAGCGCGTGCAGTATGACGCCATCCGCGCATGGAAAGAACCCATCCTGCGTGCGGCGTGGAAAGCGTTCGTGCCGGACGCAGATTATCAGGCATTTGCTGAAACGGAATGGGTGCAGGAGTACGCGGTATTCCGTGCATTTAAGAAAGCAAACGAGGGATGCTGCTGGCTGGAATGGGAACTCTGGCAGCGCGACTGGACACGGGACAAGGGCGGAAATCTGGACGCATATCAGGAGGAAATCAGCTATCAGATCTTCCTGCAATATCAGTTCCTGCGCCAGTGGCAGACTGTCCACGATTATGCACACAAAAACGGCGTGCGCATTATGGGCGATGTACCGTTCTATGTGGGCGTAGACTCGGTGGACGTATGGGCAGGGCGCGAAAACTTCCTGCTGGATTCCGACGGACGCCCGACCTTTATTGCGGGTGTGCCGCCCGACTATTTCAGCGTCACCGGACAGCGTTGGGGCAACCCGATCTATAACTGGGAGCAGATGGAACAGGACGGCTTTGCGTTCTGGGTCAAGCGCATTGGATACAACCAAACACTGTTTGATATCATCCGCATTGACCACTTCCGTGCGTTCGATACCTTCTGGAAGATTCCTGCAACCTGTCCGACCGCCGTGGAAGGCGAGTGGATCGAAGCACCGGGTTATGCCGTGATTGATACGCTCTATGAGAAGATCCCGAACCTCACGCTTGCAGCAGAGGATTTGGGCGATTTACGCCCCGAGGTCTTAACGCTGCGCGATCATTACCACCTCAAAGGCATGAAGGTTTTGGAGTTTACACTGGATTTCTCAGGCAGGTTTGCGCGTGACACTGGAGAATGCAAGGAAAATCAAATTCTCTATACGGGTACGCACGACAATGCGACCCTGCACGAGTGGTATGGCTCTTTGCGCACAGCCGAACGCCGCAAACTGCGCCGCTGGCTGAAAAAGCAAGGGTTTGGCACAGGTTCGATCATCGACCGCTTGAATGCTTGTGCACTGGCAGACCGTTCAGAGTGGGTCATTGTGCCTGTGCAAGATATCATGGGGCTGTCCGGACGCGCTCGCATGAATCTGCCGAGCACGGTGGGTTCGCCCAACTGGGAATGGCGCTTGCCGGAAATGGCAGGCGCAGAAAAGGCACTGCGCCGCCTGCGTCCACAGATTATGCAGCGCAAGAAACCCTAAACGCACGGAGGAAGTCAAGTTATGAATTTTGCAGCGGTGTTTCATCGGGCAACTGCGCCATTTAGCTATGCGGCAAATGAAGATGAAGTGGTGCTGCGGCTGCAAACCGATTTTGAAGTCGATCGGGTGCTGCTGCATTGGGGCGATCCCTTTGAGGCGGGTATTTTGGGCGGTGCAGAACGCTGGACAGGGCAGGCGCGGGAGATCACCGAGACACTGACGCTGGCGCATGTGCAGTGGTGGACAGTGACCATAAAGCCGCCCTATAAACGATGCCGCTACTATTTTGAACTGCGGCAGGGGGATGAAGTCTGGCTGTATGGCGAAGATGGCTTTTGCCGCCCAGAGCAGGGCGAACCCACTGGATTTTACCAGCCGTGGCTCAATCCTGCGGATATCCCACAGCCGCCGCAGTGGGTGCGCGATACCGTGTGGTATCAGATTTTTCCCGACCGCTTTTGCCGCGGCAGCCAAGCACCTGCGCAGACCGAATGGCGCACAACAGGGTACGTGGAGAATTGGGAACGGTTTGGGGGCGATCTGCTGGGCATCGAGCAAAAGCTGGATTATCTCGCGGATCTTGGCATCAATGGTTTGTATCTGACCCCGATCTTTGCAGCCGACTCGGTACATAAGTATGACACACGCGACTATGAGCAGGTAGATCCCGACTTTGGCACGAATGAAGATTTGACGCGTCTGGTGCAGCATGCCCATGAAAAGGGCATCCGCATTATGCTTGATGCTGTGTTTAACCATTGCGGCGCACGCTTTGCCCCTTGGATGGATGTGCAGGAGAAGGGCAAGGCGTCCGCGTACTGGGATTGGTTCATGGTGAACCAATGGCCCATTCCCGAGCCGCCGCGTGATACCCGAGATCATCGGTACTATTCGTTTGCCTTTGCGTCTGACATGCCCAAGCTCAACACCAATAACCCCGAAGTGATCGCGTATTTCAGTGCGCTTTGCGAACGCTGGGTGCGAGAGTATGACATTGACGGCATTCGCTTTGATGTGGGCAATGAGGTTTCCCACCGCATGCTGAAAGCGATCCATGCGCGCGTGCGCAGTATCCGTCCGGATATCTATCTCTTGGGCGAAATCTGGCACGATGCGTCCCCATGGTTGGAGGGGGACGAGTATGACGCGGTGATGAACTATCCCTTGCAGCAGGCTGTCACCGGATTCTTTGCCGACAAGTTCTGCACGGCGCAGGAACTCGGCTGGCGCTTACAGCAGTGCTTCGGGATGTATCGCAGACAGACGGCGGCGGTGCTGTTCAATCTGTTTGATTCGCACGATACAGATCGCTTGTTTACCCGTGCAGGGAGTGAGGATGTATTCTTTCAGCAGCTTGCTATGCTGCTGACCCTGCCAGGCAGCCCCAATCTATACTACGGCACAGAGATTGGCTTAGAGGGCGGGCACGATCCCGACTGCCGCCGCTGTATGCCGTGGGACGAGCTGGACACCGCCGAGAACACCGCTCGCCGCGCACAGGTCAAGAAGCTGATCAAGTTGCGCCGCACACTGCCAGAACTGCGTGAGAGCAGCCTGCACTTCGTGGACGAATCACCAGCACACCGCTGGGTGTGCTACAAGCGCGGTGCGGTCACAGTGCAAATCAACTGCGACGATGCGCCGTGGCAGGTGGGAGCCGCGGACGAAATCCTATTTGCCCGTGGGCTGGAAAATGGCGTTTTGCAGGCGCGCGGCGTGTGTATTTGCCGTATTTCCACAGCTGAAACGCTGTGAGTTCGGGCGTATCTGACAACAAAGAAATTGCCGCTCATCGTAGAAAAAGACCAAAATTTCGAGTTTTCAGATAGCTCCTAGCTGGAACGTGTGCAAGGCAGAAAACAGAGATGTTTCGTTTTGCGTACATGCTGGAAGAATAGAAGGTTTGCAAAAAGTGAGGGGAATCCCTCACTTTTGTGCTTTTTTATAATGGAAAATCTTGTAAAATTGTTCTGTTTCAGCGTATGGAATGGGTGTGTTGACTTCTGAAAAATGTGTTTAGAAAAGTTTCGTAAACAAAGCTGGATGAAAAAGAAAATTGTTCAAAATACCAAAATGGTTGATGCAATGTTGTGATAAATGCCAAAAAATAAAAGTGTTATATAATATAGTTGACAATAATGACAAAATGCGTCTATAATAGCATTAAAGAACGAAATGTTACGAAACATTTTGGGGCATGGGTAAGAAAAAACGAATGTGAAGTGTGGACAGGCAGTAAGACAAGCTGCCTGCCAATCCATGAAATAGCTTGGCAAGGAAGGCGGCATATATGGTAAAAAAAACTGTGCTCGATAAGACTGAACGAGCTTGGTGGAAAAAAGCAGTTTTTTATCAGATCTATCCCAAGAGTTTTCAGGACACCAACGGAGACGGTCTTGGCGATCTGCAAGGTATCATAGAGCGGCTGGATTATCTGGAAACGCTTGGCGTTGACGGCATTTGGCTTTCTCCGGTGTTCGCTTCTCCGCAGGCAGATAATGGATACGATATCTCCGATTACTGCGCGATTGATCCCATGTTTGGCACAATGCAGGATATGGAAACCCTGATTGCAGAGGCGAAAAAGAGGGGGATTTCCATCATCATGGATTTGGTGCTCAACCACAGCTCAGATGAGCATTGGTGGTTTCAGGAAGCGCTGAAAAGCCGTGATAACCCGTACCACGATTATTACGTTTGGCGGGATGGAAAAGCGGATTGTCCACCAAATGATATGGGCAGCGTGTTCGGCGGTTCGGCTTGGACGTATGTGCCCCATCTGAAGCAGTATTACTTCCACCAGTTTTTGGAAAAGCAGCCTGACCTCAATTGGGAAAATGAAGCCATGCGCAAGGAGCTTTACAAGGCGATCCGCTTTTGGGTGGACAAGGGCGTGGAGGGCTTCCGGTTGGACGTGATCGACCAGATTGCCAAAGAGCCAGACCACAAGATCACCGCCAATGGTCCGAGACTGCATGCGTTTTTGCAGGAGCTTTCCCGCGAAGCCTTCATGGAAGCAGGGCTGGTCACCGTGGGCGAGACATGGAGCGCAAACATCGAACGCGCCAAGCTCTTTAGCGCAGAGGAGCGCAAGGAGCTTAGCATGGTGTTCCAGTTTGAGCACATCTGTTTAGATCAGCAGGAGGGCAAAGAAAAGTGGGATATCTTACCGCTGTCCCTGCCAAAGCTCAAGGAATGCGTGTGCCGCTGGCAGCAGGGACTTCACACAGAGGGCTGGAACAGCTTATTCATGAACAACCACGATCTGCCGCGTATCGTCTCCCGCTGGGGAAACGATGCAGAATACCGCGTTGAATCTGCAAAAATGCTCGGTACGATGCTGCATGGACTGCAAGGCACACCGTATATTTACCAAGGTGAAGAACTGGGCATGACCAACATCAAGCTGGACATTGCATCGTATGTAGACCCTGAGATCCAGAATATGTACCGCGAGCGGATAAAAAGAGGTATCCCCGAAGCGGAGATCATGGAGTCCATCTGGGCAAGAGGACGGGACAATGCTCGCACCCCAATGCAGTGGAACACAGAACGGTTTGCCGGATTCTCAACCGCCGAGCCGTGGCTGCCGGTGAATGCAAACTATGAGGCCATCAATGCAGAAAACGCACTGAACGATCCGGATTCGGTCTTCTGGTATTACCAAAAACTCATTGCTCTGCGCAAACAATATGCGGTATTGCAATTGGGCGATTTCACCTTGCTCTGTCCAAAAGACGAGAAGATCTTCGCGTATGTACGGCGGTGGAACGATCAAAAGCTGTGTGTTGTCTGCAATTTCACCGCGGAGGAAGTTCCATTTGCTGTTCCAGCTGCATTTGCAGGGGCACAGATCTTGCTCACAAACTATGCAGGGAAAAGCTGGGTTCTTCGTCCGTATGAAGCAAAAATGCTCTACTTAGAAGTATAAACAAATTTGATCCTAAAGTATCTTGCAAAGATGAGATACCAAAATAATAAAGGGATGTATGGAAAACAAGGAGGACAAAAATTATGAAAAAACTGACAGCATTGCTGCTCTCCGGCGTTATGATGACAACGCTTATGACTGGCTGTGGTGGCGAGCAGAAGCCAGCAGCAGACAGCGGTAAGACCCCTGCGGAAGCACAAAACATTTCACTGACTGTATGGGGACCACAGGAAGATCAGGTGGACGAAAACGGCTGGCTGCCGACCATGTGCAAAAAGTTCGATGAAGCGCATCCAGAGTGGAACATCACCTTTAAGTACGGCGTTTGCTCGGAAGGCGATGCAGGTAAGAACGTAACCGCAGACGCAGCAGCAGCGGCCGATGTGTATTTCTTCGCAAACGATCAGCTGGGTACTCTGATGCAGGCAAACGGCATTGCACAGCTGGGCGGCAAGTATCTGGAGGAAGTCAAGGCAGACAACACCGATGCAATGATCGCTTCGGTTACCGGCACAGACGGCGGCGTTTACGGCATTCCGTTTACGGCAAACACATGGTTTATGTACTATGACAAGTCCGTATACAGCGAAGACGATGTAAAGTCCCTCGATACCATGCTCGAAAAAGGCAAGATCGCATTCCCACTCAGCAATGCTTGGTATCTGTCCGCGTTCTATGTAGCAAACGGCGGTACACTGTTCGGTGAGGACGGTGTAGATGCTTCTGCTGGCATCCAGTTCGGCGGCGAGCAGGGCGCAGCGGTGACCAAGTATCTGGCACGGATGGTAAAGAACCCGAACTTTGTAAACGATACAGACGGTGTCGGTCTGGATGGACTGCGTAGCGGCAAGATCTCTGCAATGTTCTCTGGTTCTTGGGACGCTGCAAACATTCAGGAAGCACTGGGCGAAAACTTTGGCGCAGCGCAGCTGCCGACTATCAATATCGACGGCGCTGCAAAGCAGCTCAAGGCATTTGCTGGCTCTAAGGCAGTTGGCGTAAACCCCAACAGCAAGAACCCAGAAGCAGCCGTTGCACTGGCTGTATATCTCGGCTCTGGCGAAGCACAGAAGGCACACTATGAGATGCGACAGATTATTCCTTGCGCAAAGTCTCTGATGGAAGATCCGACCATCAGCGCAGATATCGTTGCATCTGCACAGGGCAACACCGTCGCAAATACCGCAATTGTACAGCCTTCCATCCCAGAAATGGGCGCATATTGGGCACCTGCTGAGGCAATGGGCAAGGGCCTGGTCAATGGTGAGGTAACTGTGGACAATGCAGCTGCTAAGACCGAAGATTTCAACAAGTCTTTGAATAGTGCTGGTTTGTAAATTCGATCACCATAGCAGGTTAAGAAATAAAAATGGCGGTGGTTGGTGTTCCCAATTGCCGCCATTTTCTATGAAACGGAGATGATTTTGTGTTGTATACGCCCTCGACCAATACCCTGCGAAACGCACTCAAACAAGGCGGTCCAATGGTTTGGCTCTCTTGCCTGATTATGGGATTTGGCAATCTAATCAGCGGGCAGTTTATAAAGGGTTTTCTGTTTCTGACCGTGGAAGCTGCCATGATTCTCTTTATGATTGTGCCAAGTGGCGGCGCATATTGGATCTCTATGCTGCCAAGCCTTGGCTGGAGAGAACAGGAAAAGGTCTGGAACGAAGAAAAATTTATCTATGAATACGCAGCGGGCGACCAGTCGCAGCTCATTCTGCTCTATGGCATCGCCTCCATCTGCGTTCTTGTATTCTTCCTTTTAATCTGGCGTGCATCTGTGCGCAGTGGATACAAAGCACTGTGCTTTAAGAAGGAAGGCAGACACATTCCAACCATCACGGAAGAAATTCAGGATTTATTCGATAAGGATGTACATAAGCTCCTGATGTCCGCGCCGCTGTTTTTCCTCTTTGTGTTTACCATTCTGCCGCTGTTCTATATGATCAGCATGGCGTTTACCAATTACTCCAAGGAGGGTGACCATCTGGTACTGTTTGACTGGGTGGGGCTGTCCAACTTCTTTGCGATCTTTGACCATGGCTCGGTGATCGGCAAGCAGTTTGGAAGTGTTCTGACATGGACGCTGGTTTGGGCGTTCTTTGCAACGTTCCTGAACTTCTTCTTTGGAACGATCATGGCAATCATCATTAACCGCCCATCCATTCGCTTAAAGGGTCTGTGGCGCGGCTGTCTCTCGATGACCATTGCCGTTCCGCAGTTTGTGTCTTTGCTTGTTATGCGCTCCATGCTTCAGCCGAACGGTATCGTCAACCGTATGCTGATGGAGTCCGGACTCATTGCAGATGGTTCGCCGCTGCCGTTCTTGACCAACGCAACTTGGGCACGTGTGCTTGTCATCGTCATTAACCTGTGGGTCGGTATTCCGTATACCATCATGCAGGTCACTGGCGTCTTGCAGAACATTCCAGCCGATCAGTACGAGGCGGCAAGGATCGACGGCGCAAGTGCGATCAAGCAGTTTTTCCATATCACACTGCCGTATATGCTGTTCGTGCTGACCCCATATCTCATCACACAGTTTACGGGCAACATCAATAACTTTAATGTCATCTATCTGTTGACGCGCGGCGAACCGCTGGGCGTCGGAAACTCGGCGGGCGATACCGATCTGCTTGTTACATGGCTGTATAAGCTGTCCGTAGATCAGCAAAAGTATAACCTCGCCGCTGTCATTGGTATCTTTACCTTTGTTGTGCTTGCGATTGTTTCACTCATAACCTATCGCAGCACCGGATCTTACAAGAATGAGGAGGAGCTACGATGAACGCTGACAAGAAAAGCACGTCCATGCGCACAAAAAGAATCACAGCTGATGTACTCACATATATCTTTTTAATTGCCATCAGTATCGTGTGGCTGATCCCGTTCTTCTGGCTGATTATGCAGTCGTTCCGCGACGGCAAGGGACAGTTTATCAGCACATTCCTGCCGACCCAGTATACACTCAATAACTACAAGGCACTGTTTACCGAATTCGATGTCATGAACTTCCCACGCATGTTCATGAATACGCTCTTTATCTCGGTCTGCACCTGTATCATCAGCACATTCTTTGTGCTGAGCGTCGCATACAGCACCAGCCGTCTGAGATGGAAAATGCGTAAGCCATATATGAATATGGCAATGGTTTTAAACCTGTTCCCGGGCTTTATGTCCATGGTCGCCGTTTACTTTATTCTCAAAGCACTCGGCATGACTGAGGGTAAGATGATCCCGATCGCGCTCATTATCGTATTCTCGGCGGGCGCAGGCAGTAACTTCTATGTCATGAAGGGCTATATGGATACCATTCCAAAGGCCTTAGATGAAGCCGCCGCGCTCGATGGCTGTACGCGCTGGCAGATATTCACCAAGGTCACGCTGCCGCTGTCCAAGCCCATGATCGTATATCAGATCATTACATCCTTTATGGGACCGTGGGTAGATTTCGTATTTGCAAAGGTCATCGTGCGCACGGAGGCACAATACTTCACTGTATCCATCGGTTTGTGGAGCATGCTCGAAAAGGAGTACGTGGACACATGGTTTGTTCGCTTCTGCGCAGGCGCAGTTCTGGTTTCCATTCCAATTGCCATTCTGTTTATGGTGACTCAGAAATTCTACCGCGAAGCAATGAGCGGTTCTGTTAAGGGATAATTCCCACCAATGTTTTCCCCTCTGTGTCCGAGGGTTTGGGCACAGAGGGCGTGGACTGAGACCTCCTGTGAGAAGAGAAAAGAGAAAGCACTATGGAGCAAACAAAAAAACTGTCTGGACTATCTGCAAACGGTGTCAAGATATGGGGATACCTGTTTTTGGCACTTGGTATTTTGAGCCGGAGCATCTTACAAAATGGGCTGTTGGGTTTGCAGGAGACCAGTATGGAGGACTTGCTGCACGCGATGCAGTCCTCACAAACCGTGATGCTGTATGTAACACTTGCACTCGTGTTCAAAGCGTGTTCGACCTGCGCTGTCCCTATCTTTGCGTTTTTGCTCGTTGAGGGCGCTGTACATACCAATGATCTTTTAAAATACTGCCTGCGCATTTGTGGGCTTGCGGTTGTCTGCGAACTGCCGTACAATCTGGCGGCGAGCGGGAAGCTCATGGATCTATCCAGCCGGAATCCTGTCTTTGCAATGGCGCTGGCAATGATTGTCTTGTTGTTTTATGCAAAGTATGGGGAAAAGAAGGCGGCGCACATTGGTGTAAAAGCCGTTGTGACACTTGCAGCATTTGCATGGAGCTTTGCCCTGCGAATTGAGGATGGCGCTGCCATCTTGCTAATGGTCTGTGCACTGTGGGGATTTCGCAAAGAAAGACTGTACCAAAATTTTGTTGGCGCATGTGCTGCTGCGCTGTGCGGCATCTTCTCGCCGTTCTTTTTCGCTGCACCTATGGGCGTTATGGTGCTCCATTTTTACAATGGAGAAAAGGGAGAGGGCAATCGAAAGGTACAGTATCTTGTGTATCCGGTCATGCTTGTGCTGGGCGGTGTGGTTTCCCTGCTGCTCTAGGAACGGGGAAACTCTGCAAAATTTTAAAATCAGGGAGGGAGAGGAGAGCGTATTTGTAAAGGCAATACCGCATAATTCAGCAAGAGCGATTTTCGGAAAAATTTCTTGTCAGAAAAAGGCGTGAATCCGCAGGAATCCTTGGTGGATTTCAAGGATTCACAA
>JAHHRJ010000024.1 GCA_020025885.1 Butyricicoccus sp.
AGGCTACGGTCAGCGAACTGAGAATCCCCTGTCTTTAGACATGGGGAGTGTCAAAGCCATATCTGCACAGTACAGAGGAGTTTCCCGCGCGGTTTGGTGCAGTCATGCTGCTCGAAAATTTTATCACGACTAAGGAGTTATCCCGCACGCTTTGTGCACTTGTGGAAATCCCGGCAAAGGGATACAATGCGCGGATGGGCGTTGCATGGGCGCTCTCCATTTGCGGTGTGAAATTTCCGAAGCAGACACTGGGTTTTCTGGAAACTGCAAAGCTGGATGACTGGACTTATAATAAGGCATTACAGAAAATGCTGGAATCGCGCCGCCTACCCGAAGCACTGCGGCAGGACTTGCGCGCACGCAAGCGCAAAACACGCAGTCTGCGTCCAAAATGAAAAATCTCCACAGCAACCAATTTACTGTGGAGATTCTTCAAATGCCCCCTGATATCAGAGGATGAAGCTTGTTTTTAAGAGACCGTTTAGGATTGTTTGCGGCTTTTCAAAGTTGCAATGTTCTCTTCGACCTTCTTTTTGCTCAGCGGATAAATTGTCATGAGACAAACTGCAACAGCAATATAGAACAGCCCTGGAATCAAGGTTGAAACACTATATATTTTATTTGCAACCTCTGTGGTTTGAACTTGCACCGCAGAGTTATATCCGATGAGACTCAGTGACCAGGCACCAATGCCGCCAGATAGTGCTTGACCGATCTTTCTTGCAAAAGAGTAGATTGCGTATACTGTACCATCTTCACGATGACCGGTTCTAACCTCCTGATCATCAATAACATCAGTAATCAGTGCCCAGATAATCAGATTAAAGAAGCCAAAGCCCATAGAATTGATGATGGAAATACCAATATGGAGCCACATGGAATGTGTGTGCAGCAGGTACAGTAAAACACATCCCATGCCGCCGATGAAGCAGCCGATTGCACCAAGTTCACGTTTACCAAACTTTCGAGTAAGCGGCACAACAAATGGAGCCAGAATGAAAGAGGGAAGCAAGCCACACATACTGAATATGGACAAGCCAGCCTTACTTTTGAAGTAATCAATAAACACGAACTGGTTTAAAGACTGTGCCATCAAAGCACCAAGCAGCAGGAAAAGTGCTGCCACAATGACACCAAGCAGAGCGCGGTTGGTCAGAGCTGTTTGAAGGGATTTGAAAATACTGGAGGATTGTTCCTTTACAGTCGGCTCTGTCTGCACACGCTCTGTGGTCAGATAGTAGCAGAGCAGATAGCAGATGATCGCGCCAACAGAGAATGCACCCGCAATGAGAGTGAAACGGCTGCCTTCAACGATTTGGTTGCCGGCAGCATCCGTTGTATATACGATGAGAGGCGCGCCGACAGAGATGACAAGGCTTGCCAGTGCTGAACCTAGACTTCTGAATGTGGACAGGGCAGAACGGTCATCGCTCTCGCTGCTCAGTACGGATGCCATAGAACCATATGGGATATTGATAGAGGTGTAGAATACACTGCCCCACAGAATATAGGTCACGAACATATAAACGACTTTTACGGTCATAGATGCATTCGCAAGTGAGGACTGATACATCAAAAAGCTGGAAATCGCCACAGGACCACACATGCGGAGGATCCACGGGCGGAAACGACCATTTTTGCCCGGCTTCATACGGTCAACGATTTGTCCCATTGCAACATCAGTGAACGCATCGACACAGCGTGCGACAACAAACAATGTACCAACGAGTCCCACATCGATGCCTAAAATCTTGGTATAGAAGACCATAAGGAATGTGCTGGCAAATATGAAAGTAAAATCATTGCCAAAGTCGCCGAACATATAACCGATTTTGTCCCGAAGTCCAAAGGGAGGAATTGCCTTTTCATTCTTCATCTCAGTTTCTCCTATCTTTTATGATTTCATCTAGAAGTGTTTTTCTGATAGTAACGCATTTCTATCATTTATAGTGAGTAAATTTTTTTGTTTTTGCGGTATTTTTTTTAGGTCCTATTGAAATATACCCATAATTGTATCATAATTATTCTGTAATTCTTTGTTTATTTTGAGGTGAGACATCATGATAGATTCACCACAATTTCATTTTTTTTCCGACCTTTTAGTAGAAATCCATATTCCATTTATGATCTTGCGCTCCTCAGAAGACCTGACATCTTGGTTTTCAGTCTTTCTTAACCCACTGGATTCAGATACGATTGCCAGCACAGCGCCAAAATTCAAAGAATTTACCAGCATCTATCGCACAAAAACGATCTACCGGATTCAAAACTTTTGCTTTTATTTTCTGCTGTTTCGTATTCCTGATTCAAAAAATATCACTTATTTTGCAATTGGCCCTTATATGCTTTCTGATGTGCTGTCCATTTATCAGTTTGCAGCACCAGAAGATTGGAGCAATGATATCTGTGTGCTTGATGATGAGGAAATGTTACTCAAAATAGTCAATACGTTTACAAAGCATATGTTTGACACAATGAATACATTTCCACTCAAAAACATTAAAATTCCAGAAACATTGGATATTACTTCTGTTACAGAGAACTTTTCTTTCAAGAGTCCAGAAGATCCTATGCGTAATATTCGCATATTAGAGGAATGCTATCAGAACGAGACCGAGCTTCTGAAAATCGTGAGACATGGACAGTGGCACAAAGCACAGGCTCTTTTGGATACAGTCTTTTATAGGAAAGAATATAGTCATTTGCAACCGTGGGGACATTCGCTCGAATTTAACCGTAACCAGTCGATCGAGCTGAATACCCTGCTGCGCAAGTCTGCGGAATTTGCGGGAGTACATCCCCTTCACATCGAAAACCTTTCTTCACAGTTTCTTCTGAAAATCAGTCGCACGACAGAAGAAAAAGATGTGTTGTATTTGCATCGGGAAATGATTCGCAAATATTGTCAGCTGGTACAGACCCACTCGCTCAAAGGATACTCCCCCATTGTGCAAAAGGTTCTGACGTATGTCAGTTCAAATCTCTCTGAGGATTTGACGCTCAATGCACAGGCAAAGCTGTTGAATGTCAATCCGAGCTATTTGTCAGCGCTGTTTAAAAAAGAAACCGGAATGACACTCACGGAATATGTGAAACAGAAGCGCATCAAGCACGGTATCTTTCTATTGATCAACACAGACCTACAAATACAGGTCGTTGCACAGTGCTGCGGGATCGCGGATGTCAACTATTTTACAAAGATATTTAAGAAGTATATTGGAAAAACACCCAAAGAATATCGGGATGAAATTCGAAAATCGGAAGCACAGGTTGGACACCCACTCTAAAAAGATTGCCTGAGCAGGCAGGATAGTATCAAGCTGCAAAGTCCATGTGCTGTAAGCATTTTGAGGATGAAATAGTATTAGAAATAAAAAGACACAGCATCACACGATTCCGCTGTGGTATTGCCTTAAAATTTTACGATAGTTTACAAGAATTGTCCTCACTGAGGATTTTTCTTTTATGATATAATGTGAATCAATGCAATATGCATACAGGAGGTTTCTTTATGAGACAATATCTTACGTTGAAAGACAACTGGTACTTCACAAAACAAGAACAAACCGCAACACCCACTGCATTGCCGACTGGTTGGGAGTCCGTATCGATCCCGCATACTTGGAATGCGATCGATGGTCAGGATGGCGGCAATGATTATTTTCGCGGAAAATGCTGGTATGTAAAGGAGCTGACCATTCCGAGTCTTCCGGAAAATACCTGTGTGTATCTGGAGTTTGAGGCGGCTTCCTCTTATTGCGAAGTATATGTCAATGGCAAAAAGGCAGCAAGCCATGAGGGCGGATATAGCCGCTTCCGGGCAGATATTTCTGCACTGCTGACCGATCAGAACAATATCCTTGCAGTGATGGTGGATAACCAGCATCGTGACAATATTTATCCGCAGATGGCAGATTTTACGTTCTATGGCGGTATCTATCGTGATGTGAAGCTGCTGTTCGTTCCAAAGACCCATTTCTGCCTTGATTATTATGGCTCACAAGGATTGACCGTAGGTTCTGAAATCGTGGGAGACAAGCAGGCACTCGTCAAGCTGCATGGTTATGTTTCTGACGCAGAGGCGCTCGACCAAGTGTGTTTCAGCATCTATGATGCACAAGAGAAGCTGGTAGCCGAGGTATACCGTTCAGCTGAACAGGATACCCATGCAGAGCTTTTATTATCCGACCTGCATCTGTGGCATGGCGTAAAAGACCCATACCTGTATACGGTAAAGGCAACGCTGATGCGTCACAATGAAGTGCTCGATGAAATAACAGTACGCCATGGCTTCCGTTCATTCCATGTTGACCCGCAGAAGGGCTTCTTCCTCAATGGGGAGCTTATGCCGCTGCGCGGTGTTTCCCGACATCAGGATTTCTTCGGATTGGGTAATGCACTCACAAGAGAACAGCATGAAGTCGATGCACGTCTGATTCGTGAGGTTGGCGCAAATACCATCCGTCTGGCACACTATCAGCACAGTCAGGATTTCTATGATCTCTGTGATGAGATGGGCTTTATCATATGGGCAGAGATTCCGTTTATCAGCCG
Organism: Butyricicoccus sp.; assembly: GCA_020025885.1. Lineage (GTDB taxonomy): Bacteria > Bacillota > Clostridia > Oscillospirales > Butyricicoccaceae > Butyricicoccus. The sequence goes on from JAHHRJ010000024.1 coordinate 4,555, forward strand.
TATGAATTCTGATCCGGCAGCACACCAGAACTGTATCCAGCAGATGAAGGAGCTGATTTATCAGAACTTCAACCACAGCTCTATTTGTGTTTGGGGCATCTCAAATGAAATTACCATTGGTGCATGCACTCCTCAGCTGGTGGAAAATCTGAAGGATTTAAATGCGCTCGTAAAGCGTCTTGACCCAAGCCGTTTGAGTGTTATGGCACAGCTTTCAACCCTTCCAATGGAGGATGAGCAGAACCAGATCACAGATATTCTCAGCTACAACCATTATTTTGGCTGGTATGTTGGCACATTTGAGGATAATGAGAAATGGTTGGATAAGTTCCATGAAATGTATCCAACCAGAGTATTGGGCATCTCGGAGTACGGCTGCGAGGGCATTGTAACCTATCATGAAGACACACCAAAGGCAGGCGATTACAGCGAAGAATATCAGGCGCTGTACCATGAGCATATGGCAAAAATCATTGATGTACGTCCGTGGCTCTGGGCAACGCATATTTGGAATATGTTTGATTTTGGCTGTGATGCGAGAAATGAGGGCGGCGTTGCAGGACGCAACAACAAGGGTCTTGTGACCATCGACCGTAAGGTGAAGAAGGATATTTTCTATCTGTATCAGGCATACTGGACGACACAGCCAATGGTGCATATTTGCAGCAAGCGTTATGCAAAGCGCCATACAGAAACCATTGATGTAAAGGTTTACAGCAATGCGCCTGTCGTTTCACTCTATATAGATGGTGCATTTGTATGCAAAAAGGATGCTGACCGTGTTGTTGTATTCGAGGATATCAAGCTCAAAGATGGCTTTACAACCATTACCGTTAAGGCAGATGGCTGTGAGGATACCACTGTTTTTGAAAAGACAGCAGAGCCATTTGCACCTTATCACTTCGTAGAGGATAAGTCCGAAACAGGTGTGACCAACTGGTTTGATGATGTAGATCTTGAGCAGGAGCGTGAGATGACATTCAATAGTGGGTACTATTCTGTGCAGGATACTACAAAGGAGCTGCTCGCAAACAAGGATGCTTCTGATATCCTCGTAAATGCGCTGAGCAGCCTGACTGGCATAAAGATCAAGAAATCTATGCTTAATATTATGATGGGAGACACCAGATTCTGTGATGCAGCAGCTGATATGCCGGCAAAGAAAGCTGATATCGAGAAAGCAATGTCCTATATCAATGAAAAGTTACAGCAGATTCCAAAGGATTAAGAATGCTTTTCGGATAGCCTCTAACCTTTGATCATACAATCAACGAAATAGCCATATAGGAATGCCCCATTTGAAGAACGGCAGAGATGCCGGATTCAAATGGGGCGTTTGCGTAGAACATAAAAGAGAGCAAGCGAAAGCCTGCTCTCTTTTCATAATGCACTTTGGGGGGGAGTTTAGTATGCAACACCCTGCCACAGCATAGCATCGCAAACCTTTTCAAAGCCTGCGATATTTGCACCAGCAACCAGATTGCCCTCCATATTGTAACGGGCAGCCGCTTCCTTACAGGACTTATAGATATTCACCATAATACCATGGAGCTTTTCGTCTACCTCCTCAAAAGTCCAAGACAGACGCTGGCTGTTCTGGCTCATTTCCAGACCGGAAGTTGCAACACCGCCTGCGTTTGCAGCCTTTGCAGGCCCAAACATAACGCCAGCAGACTGGAATGCTTCAACAGCCTCTGGGGTAGACGGCATGTTTGCACCCTCAGCGACAGCCTTGACGCCATTTGCAATCAGGGTCTTTGCTTCCTCGCCGTTCAGCTCATTCTGGGTTGCACATGGCAGCGCGATATCACATGGAGTGCTCCAGATGCCGCGGCAGCCATCAACATACTTTGCGGACGGTACATAGTCCAGATAAGTGTTAATGCGTGCGCGCTTGACTTCCTTGATTTCCTGAATCACCTGATAGTCAATGCCGTTTTCATCCACGATATAGCCGTTGGAATCGCTCATTGCAATAACCTTGCCGCCCAACTGTGTTGCCTTCTGGCAAGCATAAATTGCAACATTACCAGAACCGGAAATTACAACCTTTTTGCCCTCAAAAGAAGTGCCCATATCATGCAGCATTTCCTGTGTGTAGTAGCAAACGCCATAGCCAGTTGCCTCAGTACGCGCCAGAGAACCGCCATAGGACAGACCCTTGCCGGTCAGAACACCAGTGAACTCGTTGCGAAGACGCTTATACTGACCGAACATATAGCCGATCTCACGTGCACCGGTGCCGATATCGCCAGCCGGTACGTCGGTATCTGGACCAATGTGGCGCGCAAGTTCAGTCATAAAGGACTGGCAGAAGCGCATGATTTCATTGTCGCTTTTGCCCTTGGGGTCAAAGTCAGAGCCGCCCTTGCCGCCGCCCATGGGCAGGCCGGTTAGGCTGTTCTTAAAGATCTGCTCAAAGCCGAGGAACTTAATAATGGACTGGTTAACAGACGGATGCAGACGCAAACCGCCCTTGTATGGTCCGATTGCAGAGTTGAACTGGATGCGCCAAGCACGGTTGACCTGCACCTTGCCAGCATCGTCCACCCAGGAAACACGGAAGTTTACAATGCGCTCTGGCTCAACGATACGTTCAATAATACCGTTCTTCTCAATTTCTGGACGTGCAGCAATCACAGGCTCCAGAGATTCAAAAACCTCACGCACTGCTTGAAGGAATTCCGGCTCATGGGCATTGCGAGTCGTCAGACCTTCATAAACACGGTTCAAATATTCGCTCTTGAACATAACAAGTGACCTCCATCGTATTATAATCACAGAGACAGCAGAAAGCTGCTCTGTCAAGTTCGTTGTGTTAATTTTATTTTATCATGCGTGATTGCCAGAATCAATTACTTTTACCTGATAAAATGCCAAAGAAATGATAAAATCTATGCCGCTGCTTTCCCTATTATCTGACAATTTGCATAAAATAAACCTCATTTGCATGAATCCCATCATTTTGGTAGGAAAATTGAAGGAAGATGCAGGAATGGCGTAATTTTTGTGGGTTGGGAGGGGTGTGTCTTAGCTAAAGCTTCTATTTTTTATTTTAAATTATTTAATCACAAACTGAGGATAAGTATAAAAAGTTTGGATTTTGTATGGAAATAATAAAAAGATAATGGTTAATTTATACAAAAAGAAAGATTAAATTTGTAAAAAAGAGCAATATTTATTTTTGGAATGATGTTTTATAATTTTTATAAAAAATAAATTATTTGATTTGGGGCGTATCTGAAAACAAATTTTCAGATAGCCCCTAGAAAGTTACAGTGCAGCAAACGTATTTTGATCGGGTTTGATTAAAACACTTGGATGTGAGAGAAAGGGGGCAAGGATATGTGGAAGAAAAAGAAATATATGGTTATTATGGTTGTTTGCCTATTGGCAATGCTCTCGTTTTTTGCAATAAAGCATATAACAGCACCTCTAACCGTAGACGGTATTCCGGTCTCGCAGCAGGAAATTGACTTCCACAGCGGAAACATGGAGTGGGTGATCCGATCCAAGGTGCTTCTCAATTGGGCGGTGGAAGCTGGCATTGCAGATGCGTTCTCGGAAGAGACATTCTCACAGGATTTAGAGGCAGAAAATAAAGAGAGAGAAGAGATCCATCGCGCAGGTGGCACGCTTTATGGTCCAGTACAGTTTACCCCCTTGCAGTATTACAAAAAACAGATGAGTACCTATGAGCAGCAGCTGAAAGAGACCATCATGCAGGAGGCAACTCCACAAGCGCAGCTCGCATTCTATGAAGCGCATAGAGAAGATTACAGACAAATTGATACGATTTATGCGGACTATACGGTTTGGCAGGAAAACAGGATCGTTGATCAAGGAAGTATTACGCTGGATTCTAAAAATATACGCGCGTTGACAGAATCTGACGAAGAACTTGTACAATATTTATTGCAGCTAGAGGAGGGAGGACAACTGAGCTGGACAAGTGAGGATGGCAGCGAAAAGCAGCTGCAATGTACCAAAAGAGAACCGGGACGCACGCTTTCTTATGAGGAAGTTGCAGGGGCTGTTTTGGAACAATATGTAGCAGCACAGTTTGAGCAAAAATTGAACGAAAAAATTGAGCAATCCAAAATCCGTGGTTTGCGATAAGAAAGAGGAGAAAAAAATGAAGCAAGTTAGAAAAAGACTTTCATGCGCAGCATTGACCGCTGTGCTAATCGCTGGCGGAGCGATGGAAGGGGCAGCAGCAGTACAGATTCAAAACAAGCCGATCTATGGAGCTGCGGCAGCGCAAAAAGCACCGCAGGCATATGCAAGAGAGCTGTTTAAAGATAGCTTTGATGATGGATCGAACTGGCAGTCCAATACTGCGGCGGTTAAGTTTGCGCAGGGACAGGCACGTATTCAGGGCGGTGGTCCAAATAACAGCATGAAGTCTGTATCCGAGATTTTTGCAAACAATTTCTTGATCCAAGCTGACTTAGTGGTTGGGGAAGGAAACAAAAATTGCAATGCAAAGTTTGCGTTTAAAGCTGCGGATGGGTTTGAGGCACAGCGGTTACAGCTACGGTTTGATTTTCCAAATAATCAAGTATTTTTAGAAAAGGTAACTGGAAATACAATCGTAACGAGCTATGCAAAAGCAGCCAATCTTACAGTCTCCCAAGGCGAGCATCACTTAGCGATCGAGGTCAAGGGCGACACGATTACAGCATGGTTGGATGACCAGCAGATTATTACTGCGAAAAATGCGGAGATTGCACAGATGAAACCTGGACGGCTTTTGGTTGCGGGTCAGTTCCCGGGACAGGACTTTGCAGTAGACAATTTTCTGGTAACAACAGATGAAGAGCCAAGTGGTGAGCAGTGCACAGTAAAACTGGAAACCTATACCGATGGAAAGCCGGATCCGGCAAATAAAGGCGGTACACTCACAGCGGACAGGACTTCTGGATACTCTGGAGATTCGGTGAAGCTTAAGACAAAGGCAAACCATGGGTATGTATTCAGCCACTTTACCACTTCGACAGACAATTTGGTTACAATCACCAACAATCGATTCCAGCTCAATGAAAAGTTCAAGGAAATTACGGTAACAGCACATTTTAAGACCAGAGAAGCGGGCAAGGATGAACTGTTTTTTGATGATTTTGGTGGAGAACAAGACGGAACACTGCCAGAGGGTGTGACCATTCAGGAGGGAGAGCTGATTATGGATGTGCCAGAAGGAAAGCCGTCCAGCATCTATCAGCCTGAAGTTGCATGGGAGAAGATTCCGAAAGATGGCGGCTATCGGATTTCCGCAGATGTGAGAAGAACCACACAAAAAGACGGCACAGCACAAATCATCTTCCGAAGCGGAAAAAATACAGAGCAGAATTATGCACTGCTGTTCAATACACAGGGCAGTGCCATTTTCCGTAAGAATGACGGAAAGCCAGTGGATCTGAAAAAATGCAACTTTCAGCTGACAGAGGAGTTTACTCATATTGCCATTGAGCTTATGGGCAATAAGGTTTCTCTGTTTGTGGGAGACAAGGAAGTAATGGCATATGAGGATGCAGACAACTGGGGCGATACCACACCGCAGACAGCACTCATGCAGATGACAGCCGGCGCACCTACTGCATTTGACCAGTTGATGATTGAGAGAATTTGTCAGAAAAAGCCGATTGAAGTCGTATCTGTGTGTGATGGCAAAGAAGATACTGCCTATGCCTGTGGTGCTGCGGTCGCAAGTGCGGCACAGGCTGAGGAAGGCAGCAGGGTCACTTTAAGCGCGATTGCAAAGGCAGGATATCGCTTCAAAGCGTATGAGGTCGAGGGTAATGATACGGTTCAGATCACAGATGGAACCTTTGTGATGCCGGAAGGTGAGTTCAACAGCCTGAAAATCAAAGCGGTTTTTGAGAAGGAGACACTAAGAGAGCCAAAGACATTCTATGTGGATGCTGTAAACGGAGAAGACAGTGCGTCTGGAACCTCTGAGCAAGAAGCATGGAAGTCGCTCAAGAAGATCAAGGAAGCCGGTGCCTTTGTGCCCGGGGATAAGATCCTGCTCAAGCGCGGCAGTGTATTCAAGGAAGAACAGCTCACCTTTACAGGTATGGGACAGAAGGGCAAACCTATTGAGATCAGCGCATATGGAGAAGGTGCACTCCCAAGACTGGATGGAAATGGAAAGCTGGAAAATGTGATTTCTCTGTCCAACCAAGAGTACATCAAGATCAATAATCTGGAGATTACCAATCTGGACCCACGATACAATAAGGAATTCGCACTCAACAAAAGCAATAATAAAGAAACCCCACTGCGTGCAATCAATGTTTCTATTTCTGATTTTGGTACAGCATCAGGCATTGAAATCGAAGATTGCTATATTCATGATATCAACGGAAATATCAACCTCAAATGGAATGGTGGTATCTTCTTTGATGTAAAGGCTGGTGTGGAAGACGGCAAGCTGAAAGGTGTCCCGAGCAAATATGATGGCATCCTGATTTCAGGCTGTACCTTTGAGCGTGTAGACCGCTCAGGCATTAAGCTCGTCAGCTCTGCTTGGTGCAACCAGTGGGAGGCAAATTCTCCGGGCGTGCCTGTAAACTGGTATCCGTCGACCAATGTTGTAGTCAGGGACAACTATATAGAATACATCGGCGGTGATGGCATTACCGTTCGTGACACGGATGGTGCATTGATTGAGCATAACCTCGTCAAGGATTGCCGTTATCAGAATACGGGATACAATGTAGGGATCTGGCCGTTTGAGGCAGCAAATACCGTTTTGCAATATAATGAAGCGTATAACACGCATGGTGTACAAGATGGGCAAGGACTGGACTGTGACCATGCTTCCTCGAACAGTGTAATGCAGTACAATTACAGTCATAATAATGAGGGCGGCTTTATGCTGATTATGGGCGGCTATCCGCATACTGGTGCAACAGTGCGCTATAACATCAGCCAGAATGACCGAGACAAGACCTTTGAGTTTGCGCAGGGCTGCCCAAAGGGTACTACGATTTATAACAATACGATTTACTCAGATAAGGTTTTGGATAAGGGCGTGTTCTTCCTTTCCAACACCACAGCAGGTCTGGGCGTGAATGATATCTATGTATTTAATAACCTGTTCCAGTATCCGGCAGGACAGAAGATGGTTGCGGCTGGAGAAAGCGACAAGATGCTCAAACACCTCAAAGCATATAATAACGCTTATGCAGGTGGTATGGAAGCATTTACAGGGGATGCGAATGCACTGCATACGAAGGATGCAGGGATGGTAGACCCCGGTAAGGCGCCAGAAGTGAATGAAACCAAAAAGGCAATTACAGCAGAATCTGGATTGCTGGATGGCTATAAGCTCAAGCCGGATTCTGTGCTCATTGACCGCGGTATTACCGTAGATGAGGCATACAAGCACTTTGGCGGCAGCCAGTTGGTGGATGGCAGAGCGCTTTCTCCAAGAGAACTGTTTGAAAAGGCAAAGGCAGGCAACAGCATTGACTATGTAATGGGCAACAATTTCCCGAAGATTCCAAATGCAGCATATGATAAGGATTTCTTTGCAGGCAGCAATATGAGTGGCAAAAAGCCAGATATTGGTGCGGCAGAATACAAAGAAACCGAGAAACCATAAGATCAAAACCAAAAAGGACTCCCTTTGAAAGAGAGTCCTTGAGACTGTCGAAGTTCTTCGACAGTCTTTCCAGGGGAACCCAGTCCCCCTAGATACAGAGCCAGTTCCGATAGAAACTGGCTCTGATACCCCCGGTTTCGCGCACGTTTGCGCGGGTCGTGGGCAAAATCCAAGGCGCATGTCCTTGGATTTTGAAAATTTTAAGTCGCTTTGCTCCGAGGCAAAACAGTGAAAAGACTTTTTCGACAAGATGAAAGGACTCCCTTTGAAAGAGAGTCCTTTTCTATGTCAAAATAGATAGTACTTTGAATCAGGCTTGATGTACTTGAATAGGAATAACTTTATTGCTCCGCCGCGCGTGCGTCAATAATCGTCTGACACAGGCGCTGGAGGTAAGTAGATGCAGCAGACAAGGAAAGGCAAAAGGTCAAAACTTCGTTGGGGTTGGTGAGGTCGACATCCAAATGAGCGGCGAGTTGTTCAGAGATGATCTCGCGTAAATGCTGCTTATTCTCCAGAAATTCGTTAAAGCACTGCTCAAAGTCCACGTCATTTCGTCCAATCAAGGCTTTGACATCGGCAAGCGAAAGCGTCTGCTTGAGGTGGTAGATGCAGAGCATTTGGATGATATGCTGGCGCGTATACTTTTTGCCCTTGACGGGAAGGAGCAGCTTTTCCTTAGAATAGTTGTTGATCATGGTTTTGGTCAGCAGCTTATCCTGCGGATAACGCTTGTTTTCTTGCAGTCCCTCATTGAAAAGAGTCAAAACCTGATCCATATAGAGGTCGAGCATGGGGACTGCATCTGGCGTGATATCACGATCACACATGACAGCACTAAGCAGTTCAGATAAATTTTTCATCAAATATTTTCCCTCCCTGTTAGGATTATTTTAGCGCAAACCGCAAAAACTTGCAAGAGGGTCGTTGCAATTCTAATGAAATGTGGTAATATAAATAGAGTGATATAGTTTTGATAACTACATTGAAAGGATGTGCGTATACATGCCACGAATGTTCCAGAAAGCCAGAGACCCCTTTTCAAGCTATTCCCATTTTATTGGTGCGATTGGCGGTGCGGCGGGTCTAATCTTTATGTTGTTCCATGCGGCACGGGAGCAGGTTTCCGTGCAGATAGCGGTTTCTGCACTGCTGTTTTGTCTGTCCCTCATTGCGCTTTATACCGCAAGTGCCGTCTATCATTATTCCCTTGGGGGAGAACATGTCCTGCGCGTGCTCAAAAAACTTGACCATAGTATGATCTACGTACTCATTGCAGGCAGCTATACACCAGTCGTTCTGCGCTATATGGCAGCACCAGATGCCTATTTATTCCTTGCGGTGATTTGGGGCATTGCGCTCTTTGGGATTGCAGTCAAGCTCCTATGGATTGATGCGCCCCGTTTTCTGGGCACGATCCTATATTTGCTCATGGGCTGGGCAGTTCTGTTCCGTTTTGATGTGGTGCTTGCAATGCCTGCGCCTGCAATGGCACTGCTGGCGGCGGGTGGTGTATCCTATACGATTGGCGGCGTGATCTATATTTTGAAAAAGCCGAACCTCTCGTCTATGATTGGATTCCATGAGTTATTCCATCTATTTGTACTGGCAGGCAGTTTGGCACACTATTTTATGGTGTTTTGGTTTGTACTATAAGCAAAGATGTAAGAAAAATAAGAAGGCAAAAAGCCTTCTTATTTTTTGCGGTATTGATGGATCTGGAACGAGATTTCTGTGCGCAGCTCGGGCAACCCAAGCAGTCGCTCGGCAGCTTCGCGGGGTGTTTTCCATGCGTAGGGCGTCATTTGATAGAGTGCCGCAATGTCTTTTGGGTCACGCAGGGTGATCTCTGCATCGATGCAGATTTCTTCCTCAAAAGTAAAGCCGTCTAAGGTGCGAATTTCGGTCGGGTTTTCATATGGGGTAGGGTAGAGCACCTCTTTCATGCCCCAGAGATGGCGTGCGCCCGGTGTGACCGTCAGTAAGATACCGTCTTTTCGCAGGACACGCGCAAATTCCGGTGCGCACATGGGCGCGAACAGATGGAGCACAAGATCAACTGACTGGTCAGCGAGCGGCAGGTCGAACAAGCTGGCAATTGCAAGCGCGGCTCGTGGGCAGTGTCGTCCCGCATGGCGCAGGGCATAACGTGACAGATCAATTCCTGCAAGACGTGCTTCTAGCATGGTCTCCAAAATCGCGTGGGTATACCAGCCCTCACCACAGCCAGCATCTAAGATATCTTTGGGGGCGAGTATTTGTACCTGATCGGCAAGACGCTGGCGCAAGGGTTCATACCAGCCGCCCTCAAGAAAGCAGGTGCGTGCCTGACACATCTCGGCACTGTCTCCAGGATCGTTGCTACCGCGCCGTGCCTGACGGAGCAAATGGATATAGCCACCGCGAGCGGCACGGTCATAGCTGTGTCCATTTTCACATTGCGCAGAATGTTCGGTAAATGCAAGCGGTTTGCCGCAGACCGGACAACATAATAAAGAATTCATAAGGATATCCTTTCCAGTAAGAGATCGAGTAATTGTGTGCCAGCAATGACGGGAAGGGTTTGATTTTCCTCAAAGATACCGCCCATATACGCCTTACGGCTGTCGTAAAGCATCCACGGAACGGGATCTGTGGTATGACAGCGCAGAGAAACAGGTGTGAGGTGGTCGGGGAGGATTAAAATGCGGTGCTCGGGATACCGCGCGGCAAGACCTTGGGCAAGCGGTGCAAGCAAACGCTGGTCAAAGTATTCAATGGCAGTTACCTTATCACGAAAGCTGCCAGTGTGTCCGGCTTCGTCTGGGGCTTCGGCATGCACAAACACAAAGTCTGTTTGTTCTAATGCGTCCAGAGCCGCAAAGGCTTTGCCCTCCCAATTGGTGTGCAGCGTCCCGTTTGTATGGGGGACGGAAACAACAGACAGTCCCATTGCCTTTGCGATGCCGTACACGAGCGGGACACCGCCAACGGCACTGCCCTGCATTCCGGTTCGGTCAGAGAAGGGGGTGAGGATTGGTAAAGTGCCGCCGCCCCAGAACCAAATTGCATTGATGGGCAGTTTCCCGTTTGCCTGTCGTTCTATATTGATGGAGTGTGCGGAAAGGATCTCCTGCGCGGCGTAGAACAGGCGGCGCAGATCGGTGTCACTTGGCAGATGGGCTTCAGCAGACTGTCCAAGCAGGGTATCTGGAGCTGGAGAGTCCACACATACTGTACCTTGCCGCAGGAGGAACGCACGATAAGTGATGCCACTGAGAAAGGTATGGGTAGCATCCCCGAGCGCGGCAGATAAACCCAAAACCAATTCATCTGCTTCGTGCTGGCTCATGCCGCCGCCATCGTGTGCGACGATGTATCCATCTTGCAGAGAGATCAAGTTACAGCGGAAGGCAGCACACTGCGCGAGCGTTGCGCCCATCCCGAGTGCTTCGAGTGCTGCACGGCTGCTGCCACAAGCTTCTTTCGGTGCGCCAAGCAGCGTTAAAAGGGCGGGCAGCGTTCCGGGCGCATAGCCGGAGGGAACGAGACAGGTGCGTCCCAGCTGTGCCTTGGATGCAAGTGCATCCAGACAAGGCGTATGGGCGTAATGCAGAGGGGTTCCCAAAGGGGAGGTGGGCAGATCGGCACAGCCGTCTGCAACAGCAATGATATATTTCATAGGTGTATTCAATCTATCCCTTATATCTAAAAATGAAAGTCGATGTTCTTATTATAACATAAGAAAGCCGTAAATTCAGAATAAATCTGGTCTTGTATGACGTTAGATGAAATACATGGCATAGAAGTTATATTCTGTACTTGACATTCGCGTATTGAGAGACTATGATAGGACTACTAAGGCTTAAGGCAACACCGCACAATGTCATTTGCGGCGCTTTGCGAAAATTTCGCGCCATAAATTCGTTGTGAATCCTTGAAATCCACCAAGGATTCCTGCGGATTCACGCCTTTTTCTGACGAGAAATTTTTCCGAAAATCGCTCTTGCTGAATTATGCAATATTGCCTTAATAAAGATAAGGTTTCTTGACGGAAAAGTTAGAAATCTTGGCGTTGCGACGCCAGTAGGGAGATTCATAAATCATGAACAAAAAAAGACAATTTCGTTTGTCGTCATTTACTTCAACGCAGATCATTCTATTCGGGTATGCGGCGATCATCTTGGGGGGCGCGTTGCTGTTGATGCTGCCCATTGCGTCGCAGCAGCGGGAATGGACATCGTTTTCGGATGCCTTGTTTACCGCAACCTCGGCGACCTGTGTGACGGGACTGATCGTCGTCTCAACGGCGGGGTATTGGTCGCTCTTTGGTCAGCTCATCATTTTGGGGCTGATCCAGATTGGCGGTATGGGCTTCCTCACTATGGCAGTCATGGTGTTTGTTGTGACCAGACGGCGTATTGGTCTGCGGCAGCGATTTACCATGCAGGAATCCATTGGTGCACCAGCACTTGGCGGCATTGTGCGACTCACACGATTTATCTTTCGTGGGGTCATTATCATGGAGGGACTGGGTGCGCTGGCATTGTGCGTTCGGTTTATCCCGATGCTGGGCGTTGTGCGCGGTGTGTATTACTCCATATTCCACTCGATTTCTGCATTCTGCAACGCAGGATTCGATTTGATGGATGGCGTAGCGGGAACTGGCTCGCTGACCTATTTTGTACATGACCCTTATCTAAATATTGTCATCATGCTGCTGATCGTGATCGGTGGTCTGGGCTTCTTCGTTTGGGAAGATCTGTACCTGCACCGCGGACAGCTCAGCCGCTGCCGCCTGCATACCAAAATCGTATTGCTGGCATCTGTGCTGCTCTTAACTGTGCCGCCAATCTTCATTTTCTTCTTTGACAGAAATGTGGAGGGACTCGTTGCGCTGGGGACGCCAAGCCGCTTACTGGCAGCGATTTTTCAGTCCACCTCGGCACGTACAGCTGGATTTAATACGATCGACCTCAACCTCATGAGCCATTCCAGCAAGATGCTGATGATCGTTTTGATGCTCATTGGCGGTTCCTCTGGTTCGACAGCGGGCGGTATGAAAACAACGACGATCGCCACTTTGCTTTTGTGTGTGCGCTCGTCTATGACACGCGAAAATGAACTGCGTGTGTTTGGACGCCGCTTGGATGACAGCTGTCTGCGCAGTGCGGTCACCATATTCTTCAGCTATATCTGTCTGTTTATGGGCGGTGCGGTATTGCTGACACAGTTCGATGGGGTATCCCTGATGAGCGCTATGTTTGAAACGTCCTCGGCGGTCGCAACCGTGGGACTTTCGTTAGGCATTACACCAGAATTGAGTACAGCTTCCATGAGCGTGCTGATTTTCCTGATGTTTTTTGGGCGCGTAGGCTGTCTGACAATGGTTTATGCATTTGCGGAAACACACATCAATGCAGGCGTAAGTCGTCTGCCACTGGAAAAAATTGCAGTTGGATAAAAGGAACACCTCTGTATCTTCCCGATTGGGGAGAATGCAGAGGTGTTTTTCTTTGTTTTTAGATACGTCCTAAACCATTTCGGGAGTAATTACAGTCGTGGAAACATATTTGACAGAGGTACGTGGTTTGCGGTCATGGATCAGGAAATCATAGAGCGCCATGATCGCTTCATACACTTGTGCGGAAAATTCTTGCTGCAATACAAAATCTAAGCTGCCTGTGCGCAGGAGCTTGCGGTTGAGCGGAGTCAGGTCGTTTGCAATCACATGTACATGCCGCGGAAAGTGTACCTGATGAATTCCATGCATACAGCCTAACACACTTTCCGTACTCATATAAATGCCGCAGGTGTGGGGATGATCGCGCAGATAGTGTGCTACGGTGTCGCAAGTCAGATCATACCGCTCATAGCACTCGATGATCTCAAAGCGGTCTGGTGTGTATCCAAGTTCGCTTAGACGGCTGCAAAACCCATCCACACGACGGCGATGAAACTCCATGTTTCCGGTGATGATGAGTAAATTGCCCTGCCCGTTAATCGCGAGGTGCATCAGTCCCCCTGCGATGCGTCCGCATTGCACCTGGTCTTGTCCAACAAAGCACAGGCGCGGAGACTGTGGCAGGTCGCTGTTATAGGTTGTAACGCCTACACCCGCTTCTACAACACGCACAAGCTGTGCCTGCATGATGAGGTTATCTGGTGCATTGATAACCAGTCCGTGAATGCCCTGTTGGAGCAGCTGCTCACAGCACTTCACGTACTCATCCGTTGAGCGGCTGTGCAGCTCTTCTACGATAAGGCGCACTTCATGTGTGCTAAGCAGACGCACTGCCTGCCGGATGCCGTGCCGCGTCTGTTCGGTGAAATATGGCACTTCCCATTGGGAAACAATCACACCGATCCGAAGTGCAGAGCCTTCTTTACTCGGCTGTATTTGATAGCCAAGCTCACGCGCGATGCGCTGCACACGCGCACGCACGTCTGGATTTACATGCGCTCGGTTATTGATGACACGGTCCACTGTGCCGCGTGAAACACCGGCAGCGGCGGCGATTGAGCGAATCGTTGGCTTGCTGGAGCCCATAAAAATGCCTCCCGAAAAATAGGTAAAAGTTGGGTACTACTTACTCTTTTAGTATAGCATATCATTTCATTTGTCACAAGGCACAACAAAATTTTGCGTATAGGGCGTGTTCTCTTGTTGCATCGAACGAAAAAGTTGAGACAAAACAGGCATGTTTCACGAAGATAAAAACGTCCGTTGACACCTGTGTTTTCGCACGCTAGAATAAAGGCAGAAGCCAAGAAAAATGTGATTTTAAATTGGAATGCTGCAAAGTAGGAGGCATTTGTATTATGAAGAAGATTAAAGTTGGCATTGCTGGTTTGGGACGTCTGGGAAAGGTACATGCAAGCAATCTTGCATATAAAATCCCGAATGCAGAGCTGACTGCGGCATGTTCGATCGTGCCGGAGGAACTGGAATTTGCCAAGAATAATCTTGGGGTTACTGATGTGTATACCGATTTCCGCGAGATGCTGGAAAAGGGGGATATTGACGCAGTTGCGATTGTTACAACTTCTTCAGAGCATTGCTGGCAGATCGAAGCTGCACTCGATGCCGGAAAGCATGTCTTCACGGATAAGCCGCTGGGCATAGATGTGGAGCAATGCAAGCAGGCAGAGCGTGCAGTTGAGAGACATCCGGAGCTTACCTTTATGCTGGGCTTTATGCGCCGCTATGATAAGTCCTATGCGTATGCGAAGAAGAAGATTGAGGAGGGTGCGATTGGTACACCATATCTCGTGAAGGCAACTGGCATTGATCCGGAAGCACTGGTGGATGGTGCAATTAAGTTTGCGGCAACCTCAGGCGGCATTTTCCTCGATATGGCAATCCATGATATTGACCTGATGCGCTGGTTCCTCGGCTGCGAGGCAACAGAGGTTTATGCGCAGGGCTGCACATTCAAGCACCCAGAATTCCGTGAAGCAGGCGATGATGAGACTGCAATGGCTTGCTACAAGTTCGAGAACGGTGCAATGGGCTTTGTACATGTCGGACGTACCGCACCACATGGATACCACGTAGAAACCGAGATCGTTGGCACAGAGGGTACGATCCGCATTTCTGCTGTACCGGAAAAGAATCAGGCAATGATCTACAACAACGCAGGTGCGCTGACTGAGTGCGTCGGATCGTTCCCAGAGCGTTTTGATGAAGCATATTTGATCGAAATGCAGGAGTTTATCGACTGCGTTTGCGAGGGCAAGCAGCCGGAGGTCAATGTATATGACGGAACCAAGTCCACTATGATCGGTTATGCAACCACTGAGGCTTGGAAGACTGGTGAAATTGTTAAGATCGGTTAATGCCGATTCTCTCTTTCTGTATAAAACCGACTGGACTTCCAGTCGGTTTTGCTTTTTGGTGCGGAATATGATATGCTGGATGCAATAAAAAACCATAGGAGGCACAATATGCATCAGATCGAACAAGAGGTACGGCATATTTTTGAATGGCTGTGCCAGACGCCCCATCCTCCACGCGGAGAACAGGCTTTGGCGCAGAAAATCATAGATCGTTTCACAAAAAATGGACTGCATCCGTGGCAGGACACACGCGGCAATGTGTTCTGTGATTTGCCAGCAGCACATGGACGAGAGAATGAACCCTGTGTTGCATTGCAGGCACACCTTGATATGGTATGTGCAGTGGGCAGCAAAAGCTATGTGCCGTCGCGTGACCCCATTTGCCCCATAGAGCAAGATGGCTGGCTATGCACAGCGGGGGAATCTTCGCTGGGGGCGGACTGCGGTGCAGGTGCAGCGGTCATGTTATGGGTAGCAGAACATGCACAAGATTGCCCACCGGTGCGCCTGATTTTTACCGTAGAAGAAGAGATCGGTTTGCTGGGTGCACAGGAGCTTGATCCCAAAGGCGTTTCAGGTGTACAGTATCTTATCAATACAGATGGTTTCCATTGGGGACGCATTGTCACCGGTTCAGCAAGCGGTGTGCGTGAGGAATACACCCGCTCGCTTGCGCTGGCTGATGCACCAGAGTTGCCAAAAGGACAGGCGTATCGCTTGACCTTGGATGGCTTCCGTGGCGGTCATTCGGGATTTGATATTGGGCGCAAGCATGAAAATGCACTTGTGCTGATGGGAGAGTTATTGCGAGAACTGCGCATGGAGTCTCCGTTTGCACTGATTGACTTTGAAGGCGGCACGGCGTTCAATGCTATTCCTTATGGCTGCTGCGCGGAGGTGCTGACGATCGCTCCAGTGCGCGAAGTGATCGAGCTGATTGCGGCACGTATTCAGGAACGTTGGCAGGTGCATGAGCCAAATGGAAAACTCACGATTGAGGAAATTAAACTGCCCCAAAAGGTATGGAACGGAGATGCGGCAAGTGGACTACTGACCGTACTTGGTGGATTTGCAGACGGCGTATATGCAATGCATGAAAACATCCCGAATGCGGTTGCGGATTCCTCAAACCTCGGGCATGTGTATGTAAAAGATGGTGTGATCCATCTGGATGCCATGATCCGGTGTATGGATGAACAGGCAGAGCATGCGCTTCAGACCAGTCACCGTATGGTTGCAGGGATGTGCGGTTTTGAGGGCAAGGTTACAAGCCGATATCCCGCATGGAAGGACAGACAGGATGGGCACTTGCGAGAGACTGCGGCGGCATGCTATCAGAAGATTACAGGACAGGAGCCAGAAATCATAATACAGCATGTAGGATTGGAACCGTCTTTTCTAGTCGAAAAGAATTCAGAAATGGAGTGCATTTGTGTGGGCATGGAGCTTACAGGCTGCCACTCGCCCAAAGAGCGTTGGAAGCTGGATACTATTGCACCATTTGTGCAGATGATTTGCGAAATCCTGCGCACGATCTAACCTATAATAAGAGACCCAAACCAAGAATTTGGTTTGGGCCTCACAGCCTGTTGAAAAAGTCTTTTGACTGTTTTGCCTCGGAGCGAAGCGACTTAAAATTTTCAAAATCCAAGGACATGTGCCTTGGATTTTGCCCGCGACCCGCGCAAACGTGCGCGAAACCGGGGGTATCAGAGCCAGTTTCTACCGGAACTGGCTCTGTATCTAGGGGGACTGGGTTCCCCTGGAAAGACTGTCGAAGTTCTTCGACAGTCTCAGACCCAAACCAAGAATTTGGTTTGGGTCTTATGTTACAGCTGGGAAAACACTTCGCCGATTGCGCCGTGAATGACGAGATCAGCACGGTGGTCAGCTGGTGTCGGTGTTTTGTTGACGAGTACGAGCTTTTTTCCCCTGTAATAGTCGAGCAGTCCGGCAGCGGGATAGACAGCAAGGGAAGTACCGCCTACGATGAGGATATCCGCGTTTTGGATATAACGCACACTTTCGTTCATGGTATGCGTGTTTAGGCCTTCTTCATAGAGGACAACATCAGGCTTGATGATGCCGCCGCAGGTGCAATGTGGTACACCTGTTCTGGCAGCAACTTCCTCCACAGAATAGGGCTTGCGGCAGCGCATACAGAAGTTGCGATGGACAGATCCATGCAGTTCTAAAACTTCCTTGGAGTCTGCTTTTTGGTGTAATCCATCAATGTTTTGTGTAATGATGGCACGCAGTTTGCCAGCCTTTTCCCACTCTGCCAGCTTTTTGTGTGCTGGGTTTGGTTCGGCATCTAAACACAGCATCTTTTCACGGTAGAAGCGGAAAAACTCTTCCGTCTGCGTCATAAAAAATGTGTGAGATAGAATGGTTTCTGGTGGGTACTGGTATTTCTGGTGGTATAGTCCATCAACAGAGCGGAAATCCGGAATGCCGCTCTCAGTTGAGACACCTGCACCGCCAAAGAAAACGATGTTATCCGAAGATTCGATCCAAGATCGAAGTTCTTTCATTTGCTCTTGCATCCAAACACCTCCTAGAGGTCGGATTAGTCAATAATGGTGATCATGGCATCCTTACGCGGCTTGGGGCTGGTAGGCGTTGCGGCATAACCAAGCGCAATGGAGCCAATGACAATATGATCTTCTGGAATGCCGTACTGGGTCAGAAGCGGACGAATGGTTGGGGCATCGGTCAACGGACGCAGCTGATTGATCCAGCAGGTCGAAATGCCGAGAGATTCCGCAGCAAGCAGCATGGTCTGGATGGCAGCCGCACCATCTGGGAATGCATGCACTTCGTCGCGCTGGTAAGAAACGATAATATGACAAGGTGCACCATAGAAATTATAGCTGGGGCCACGGTTGTCTGCTTCCGCAACGGCATACGCAAGGGACAAACATTTTTCCGCATTGTGGATTGCGGAGAAATGCCAGAGCTGCTTGCCCATGCCAGTCGGTGCCCATTGTCCAGCTTCCAGAATGGTTTCCAGATCGGCACGGCTGATTTGTTTGTCAGTAAACGCACGAGTAGAACGGCGTGCGTGGATTACAGATAATACTTCGTTCATTGGATCGAACCTCCCCAAAACAATAGAATCATACATACAGTATAGTCTCGGTGTTTGTTGAATGCAAGCACGGAAAATATAAAATATACAAACTGTTTAAAATTGGGACTAGACAAATAGAAAAGGGTATCGTATAATATATAAGCAATGCGGGTGTGGCGGAATGGCAGACGCGCCAGATTTAGGTTCTGGTGTCTTTGGCGTGCAGGTTCAAGTCCTGTCACCCGCACCAATTAAAAAGAATCCGAACAGAGTTTGGATTCTTTTTTTATACTCCTTGAATTAAATATTGTCCTATGATATTCTCAGATGAGAATTTGAAGGCAACAGAACGGAAATTGTAAGCAAACGACTGAAAATTCTCTGGGAAACGAAAATTTTAAAGAATTGTCAGAAAGTGAGTAATAAAATGGGACTTCTTGAATGTGCCAGCGGAGCATCTGTCTGGCGTGGTTATCATTATTATAAAGAAAAGAAGGTACTTAGCCTCAAAGAAGATGAAAATAATATCTATTTTGCTACTGTTTCAGGCAGTGCTTCCAAGCCCTACACTGTGGAGTTGCACCTGAATCATCCTCGAAAATCAAAATGCAACTGTCCCCATGCCGACGGAAAAAGAATAATATGCAAGCACATAATTGCTACATATTTTACAGTGCTGCCTGAAGAAGCTGAAAGATTCTATGCTGAGACTATGGCATACCAAGAGGAAGAAGCACGGCATGAAGAAGAAGTTTACGATGAAGTTATGCGCTACATTGGTAAAATGAAAAAGTCAGAATTGCAGCAGACATTGATTGAATTGCTGATGAATGGTCCTGAATGGCAATATGATCGTTTTGTGCGTGAATATGGGTTGGATGATTGGTACAGCAATGATGGTGGATATTAGGGGCTATCTGAAAAGTCGAAATTCTGGTCTTTTTCCACAATGAGCGGCATCTGCTACATTACATTAAAAATACTGGAAATCCATGAAAGATTCTTGC
Source organism: Butyricicoccus sp. (assembly GCA_020025885.1). Classification (GTDB taxonomy): domain Bacteria; phylum Bacillota; class Clostridia; order Oscillospirales; family Butyricicoccaceae; genus Butyricicoccus. The sequence continues at coordinate 24,062 of JAHHRJ010000024.1, forward strand.
GTTTTTTGCCTTGCATCTACATACGCATTGCGAAAAGTTCATCCATTTCTTTGTTTTCAGATACGCACTAAATAAATGTTGTAAGCTATGCAAGGCATTCCTCTTTATACTCTGTTTTGTGAAGCATCCCACCAAACGACACCACTGCGAAAGTGGGATTCAGCAAGCCAGCTTCCATCTGGTTGCTCTGAAAAATGTTTGCACAAAATGGCAGCCGCCTTTTCTGGAGAAAGATTTGTGCAGTCACAGCGGGCACATTCGCCCTCTACTAAGGCGTCTACATCGGGGTAGGATAGTGTTTTTGTGAAAGGCAGAATGCGAACATTGGGATCAATACCCATTTGATAGAGTACACCGACAAAGTACATATAGTCTTTCCATTCCCATCGCACCTGTGCGCCAGCGGCTTCGAGTTCGCGCACCCAGCCAGGGGCAAGTCCAGTATTCATGCCGGCAACACAAAGTTTGCGAGAGGCGTTCTGCATACGGGAGAAGCAGTCGATGAGGTCGGCTTGCCGATAAAAACAGTTATAGCCAAAAACGAGATCATACTGCTTTTCTGGTGTGAAAGTTTCCCACTTTGCATGATGGGCGGTCAGATTGTGGAAACCATGTTCTTCACCTGTTTTCAAAATAAAATTCAGCACGTCCTCTGAGATATCTACACAGGCAACTTCGTTGCACATCGAAGCAAGATCAAGTGTATAATTGCCCCAGCCGGGACCAAGTTCTAACGCGGTTTGAATTTTATATTGTTCAAACAGGGGATGCAGACAGGTGAGTACTTGACGGGAAGAAGCGTCAGGCGCATACACCTTTTTCTGCATGAACTGTTTCCAGAAGGTTTGCTCTGCGGCATCTTGTTTCATGCGCGGCGCGGTGCTCTCTTCAATGTGGGATGCCCATTGCTTGGCAAAGTCCGTCATTGGAATGCGTTCTTTCATAAAAAATCTCCTTATTTCCAATGGGTGTATGAGTGAAGCAGGGTTTTCGTGTAAGAATGGGCAGGGGATTCGATGATCTGCGTCCGACTGCCAAGTTCCACAAGTTGCCCCTGCTGCATGACACCGATGGTATCACTGATCCAGCTCAAAAGCTCTATGTCATGCGTGATATAAAGATAGGTGAGCCCCAACTCTTGTTGGAGTGCTTTCAAAAGATGCATAATGGATGCTTGCACGGATACATCCAGCATGGCGGTGGGCTCATCGAGCAAGAGCACCTTGGGTTCGAGCAAAAGTGCACGGCAGATCACAAGGCGTTGTGCTTCGCCGCCGCTGATCTGGTGGGGATAGCGCGCAAGAAGCGGATCTGATAGTCCGACAAGTTCAAGCGTGTGCAAGATTTTCTGCATTCGCTCCTCTCGTGTGCTTCCGATTTGATGGATGGAAAGTGCTTCGAGCAGGCTGTCTCGAATGTGCATGGAAGGATCAAGGGAAGCTTCAGGATTCTGAAAGATCATCTGCACTGCACGGTGATAGGTTTTGGCTTTTTGATGATCAAAGTGTGTGATATCCTCGCCCTCAAAGAGAATATGTCCGGATGTGAGCGGGAGCAAACGTGTAATCAGACGTGACAGCGTGGTTTTGCCACAGCCGCTATTGCCAACAAGTCCAAACGTTTTGCCACGCTCCAAAGAAAAACTCACATGATCTACTGCTTGAATGGTATGCGTGTGAAAGATGCCGCGCGAAAAGTTGCGGTACACATCGCGAAGCTCCAAAATATTAGGCATAAAGCAGGCACCTCACTTTTCTACCGTTTTCAAGCGTGATATCTGGTGGGATTTCTTGCCTACAACGCGCAGTTGCTTTGGGACAGCGTGGATAAAAAATGCATCCGCTATGTTTTTGCCGCTGTGGGTCAGGTGGTGGAATGGGGATCATGCCTTTGCGCGGTATTGCGTGAATGAGTCCGACGGTGTACGGGTGCATGGGTGTTTCTATAATTTCTTTTGCTGTCCCTTGCTCGATCATTTGTCCCTGATAGAGAACACGGATATCATCGCACAGGTGGTAGGCAAGGTCTAGGTCGTGGGTAATGACGATCATACTGCTCTGGTATGTTTCGTGGATCTGACGCAGGACGGCATAGACTTGATTGCGAATGATGGCATCGAGTCCTTTGGTTGGCTCATCGGCAATTACCCAGCCCGGATGACAGGCAAGACCCAAGGCAGAAACAAGCCGCTGGTTCATGCCGCCGCTCATCTGAAAGGCATATTGGTTTAGAATGGCGTGTGGGTCTTGAAATCCGAATTGTGTGAGCAAATCAGCGATCTGCACTTCGGCTGCCTTGCGGTCTGCGTTGCGGTGCGTCAGAATGGCTTCCATCAGCTGATGCTTGATCTTCATTACAGGGTTGAGGGAAGCATTGGGATTTTGCGGAATGAGTCCGATCATTGCACCGCGGACTTTACGCAGCTCCTTGAGCGGCATAGAATACAGCTCATCTTTGCCGAGAAAACAAGATCCTGTCACCTTGGCGGTATTTGGGAGTAGGCGCAGAATGGACATGCCCATGATACTTTTTCCGCTTCCGCTTTCTCCAATGATGCCAGAAATGCGTCCGGCGTGAAAGGTGGTGGACAAATCCCACACAGCGTAGGCAGATCCGTGCGCTGTCTCGAAACAAACGGAAAGATTTTGAATTGTAATATCTGGAATCATAGCTCTTTTACCAAGTCCTGTTTAACATCAAACCAATCACGCAGAAAGTCACCAAGCAGATTGATTGAGAGGGTGAGTAAAATAATACAAATACCCGGTGCCCACAGCAAATGTGGGGCAGACCGAAAATAACGACGCGCAGAACCGCTGATCATTTCGCCCCAGTCAGAGGTAGGCGGCTGGATGCCAAGCCCAAGATAACTGAGTCCAGCAACAGAAAGCACGACACGCCCTATGCGCGTTGTAAACATGACAATGAGGTTGGTGCGGATATTGGGGAGGATGTGTTTCCAAATAATACGCCAATGGCTGGCACCCAAGCAGTGCATTCCCTCAATATAAAGCTCGTGCTTGACTTTGAGCACTTCGCCGCGTACCAATCGGGAAAATCCCACCCATGAGGTTACAACCAACGCCAAAACGATGCTATAATTGTTGCTTCCCAAGATACCCACCAGTGCGATCATTAAGATGGTGCTGGGGAGTCCCTGAAAGATATTGGAAATTCCAGAAATTACCGTATCAACAGCGCCTTCACAGTATCCAGCGAGAATGCCGATAATGAGTCCAACGCCCATAGAACAGCAGGTTGCGATTATGGCAAGCAGGAGAGAGGCACGCCCACCATAAATCACGCGGCTCAGCACATCACGCCCAAGTGCATCAGTGCCCAGCAAGTGCGCGGCACAGGGTGCGAGCAGACGCTTTTCCATCTGTACAGCGGTAGGGTCATAGGGCGCTAGATACGGGGCAAAGATGGTCATAAGAACGATCAGTCCCAGAACAGTACTGACAGCAATCAGCTTGATTGCTTGTTTTTTTTGTAAAATCATGCGGTATCTCCCTGAATGCGGATTTTTGGATTGACTGCAAGATAGAGTAGGTCAATGCCGAGTGTGATCAGCACGAATGTTGTGCCTGTAATGAGAACATATCCTTGAATGACCGGATAATCGCGGTTCTGGATGGCAGAAAGCACATAACTGCCAAGTCCGGGGATGGAGAAAATATTCTCGATGATGGTGCTGCCGCCCAAGATACCGCCGAAGTAGTTGCCAACCAGTGTGATAATAGGGATGAGCGAATTTCGGAAGGCGTGGCGAATCATAACAGCACGCTGAGATAGACCTTTGGCGTTGGCAGCAATGATATACTGTTGTCCGAGTTCGGTCAAAATATTTGCTTGTGTCAAACGGGAGGTTGCGCCAATGTTCGCTGATGCAAGCGCAATGGTAGGCAGGATCAGCGAACGAACGCCATGTTCTAAACCGCTGGTAGGCAGAATGTGAAGCTGTTCTGCAAAAATCGTAATAAGAAAGAGTGCGATCCAAAAGCTTGGCACGGACAAAAGCAGGGTGGACAAGGATTTTAAAAGTGTCTCTCCCCATGTGCCACGGCAGGATGCCATTAAAATACCGCCGCCAACACCAAGAAGGATGGTCGCCATCAAGGCAGAAAGGGATAGTTTTAATGTGATAGGTAAGCGCGTGAGCAGTTCGTGTGCAATGTCTCGGTTACCAATATAGGAGTGCCCTAGATCGCCATGCAATACTTTTTGCAGCCAAGTGAAATACTGAACAGGCAAGGGGTTGTCCAGTCCAAGCGCTGTGCGCATTTCTGCGCGGTCTGTTTCAGTTGGAAATTCAATCCCAATTCGAAACAAAGCATCGTCCACAGGATCACTGGGAGCGATTCGCCCCAAAAGAAAAGCAGCAAGAGAAATGCCCAAGAGGACAGGAATCAAAATCAGAAGTCGGCGGCAGATATATTTGAAAATCGCCATAGATTCACTACCTTTATCAAAAATGAGAGAGAACAAAACAAGCCTCCGTGCGCCACGGAGGCTTTATTTTTATTTTGCCCAGCTGACTTGTGTAAATCCAGTCAGACCATAGACAGATGCTTCATAGCCAGTGATCTTGCTGGAGGATGCAACGACTTCCTGTGAATACATCATGGGAATGTTTGGGAAGTCCTTTGCAGAAATTTCCTGAAGCTCGGTATAAATTTCTGTCAGACGCTTTACATCAACGCTGGTTTTTGCTTCATCAATGAGTGCATCTACATGCTCATTGTGATAGCCAAGTCCATAGTTTTTGTTGGTGCTGCCATCCCTAGACATGAAGTTCTTAAACAGGGAGAACGGGTTTGCAGAGGGCAGACCTTGGATCTTCAGGCACAGGTTATACTTGCCAGCTACCATTTCATCTTTACACGGACCCCAATCCATCAGCTGGATATTGACCTTGATGTTGGTGCCCTTGATATTTTCGAGCAGGGACTGGATATACTCTGCAACCTCCTGATATGGATAACGGTTGGCGTCTACGTTTGGGAGCAGGAAACGCAGCTCAACTGCCTGTTCGCCCACTACTTCGCGAATCAGTGCAGCACCCTTTTCTGGATCGTGCTGTACCGGTTGTTCCTGATAGAATGCGCTGGTATAGTTCAGGAAGCCGCCAGCAGGGATACCGTAGCCGTTAAAGAAGCTGTCAATGATGGTCTTGCGGTCAATCAGCAGAGACAGACCTTCACGCATGCGTACATCAGAGAATGGGAACGCACCGCCGTTGACATTGAGGAAGTGCGTAATGCCGGAGTCACCGACGGAAACATGGTAGGCAGGATCTTTGGAAATTTCAGCTGCCTGTGCTGGGGAAATCGCGCCAAGGTCGCAAAGTCCCTGTACTTCGCCGGCACGCAGAGCAGAATAACGAGTCTCGGGATCTGGAATCACTTTGAAACGGAAAGTTTCTGTGATGCCGGGGGTTCCCCAGTAGGTTTCGTTGCGCTTGATTACGGCATACTGACCCAATACATTTTCAGTCACAACATAAGGACCAGTGCCAATGGCAAAGCCATTAAAGCTACCATCTTCTGCAAAGGAGGAAGGCTCGAACATGGCAGAACCATAGTTGACCATAGAATAGTCCAGAAGCGGCTGGGGCTTGTCCAAAGTCAGGACTACGGTATAGTCATCGGTTTTCTCATAAGAGGTCAGACCCGGATAGAGGGTATCAAGGTTCATGCCGTAGAAAGAGGATTCAAAAGGTCCTTTCTTCATGCGGTCAAAGTTTGCCAGCACAATATCGGCATTGAAGGGTGTACCATTGGAGAAGGTAACATCCTTTTGCAGATGGAATGTCCAGACGGTGGAATCGTCATTGTGCTCCCAGTTGCTTGCAAGTGCTGGAATGGGCTTTCCGCTCTCGTCCTTGGTGACAAGTGGCTCCCAGATGCCAAGCGACATCGATGCATAGTAGGCATCCTGCTCACCGGGGCACTGGTCGCGGGAGGCTGCAAACACGATCTCTTGATCAGGTTTTGCTGCGATTTGTGTGCCGCCGTTGCTGCAACCACTCAAAACAAGTGCAAATACGCTGACAATACACAGCAAACGGGATAAAATTGTTTTTTTCATTGTGTTCTCCTTTCCGATACATATGTGCACTGCATTTACACACAGAAATGCAAAACACCCTCCCATAGACGGGAGAGTGTTTAAAATCAGGATAAATTTATAAAAATCCATGTTTAAAAATCGTTTTTCCCCGCCGAAAAACGTGCATTCCTTGTGGATTGGCTGGTCTCCTGGCTCAGAGTCTTCCTTGCGTCGCCCTTCCCATCCAAAAATTTGGACAGTGGTATATGCGACGTTTGTCATCTTTACAGTAGAGAGGGCTGCTGCGGGTTTTCACCGCATTCCCATTCAAAGCAAAATTTCTGCACGTTGCAGAAAGCTACCAAAACACATATGCAGTTGTCAATCGTTTTTTATTATAGGCATCAGACACGCGGTTGTCAATAGAAACAGACACAGTTTGACATGGCAGGATTTCAGACGAAAGAGATAAAATTTGATAGAAAAGATAGATTTTATGGAACACAAAATATAAAAGATAGCATGCGGACAGAAAATATATGGCTACGGACGCTTGCGCATGATGGTGAAGCGAAACAGATTACTGCGCAGGCAGTCGATGGAATATAAAATGGGATTGCCGCGTGTATCAAAGTGAGACTGCCGGAAGCCGAAGGCGTCACAGCCCTGTGGAAGATGCAATAAAGTGCGCAGACGATCCCCTGGTGGTGGAATAAACAAGTCAGTCAGAGCGTGTCCGATCAAGATACCCTGTTCATTTTCTAAGTAGGAAAATAGAGAATGTGGTGGGTCATTCACATCCAAGGTGGAGGCATATCTTTGTGGGAGATAGCTGACGCTGGCACAGATCGCACCAAGATCTGCATGACGCACACGTTCCATGACAAAAAAGTTCATTTGCATCTGCCTCAAAAAATTGAGAGATCTCTTTGGACACAGGGCGCAGGGTGCAGGTGATGTTGGATTTCCGTTCTTGTATGCCAGCATTGGTGATTATTGCAGATATACTTTGCAGCTGTGCAAGATCATTGATAATACGAGGGGGAGTTTCTACAAGGTATGTGCCGGAGCCATGCTTAGAAACCAGAATGCCATCTCTCTGGAGAAGATCGACCGCTTTTCGCCAAGTGACACGACTCACCCCAAGCCGCTGCACCATTTGTGTTTCAGAGGGAATCTTATTGCCCGGTTCAAATTCTCCTGCATCATAAAGGGAAAGAAAGGTTTCTTTCACACAGAGTGCGGAAGATTTTTGTTTCATAGCGTGATCCTCCTTGTAAATTTGCATTGACACTCTCCGTGTCTAAAGACAGGGGAGTGTCAACAATCCAATATTTATTCGATAAAAGGGGGATGTCCTATGGCGGAAATCAAACTGCTCATAGAGATCGTTATGCGGCTGCTGCTCGCAATGTGTATTGGCGGCTGTATTGGATAGGAACATGCAAAAAATCATCATCCTGCTGGAATCCACACACATATGCTGGTCACTATTGGTGCAGCGGTCGTGATACTGCTGGGCAGCCGGACGGTCGGCATATTTGCAGGCACAGCAAATTCTGATCCGGCGCGCTTGGAGGCGCAGGTGATTTCTGGTATTGGCTTTCTGGGGGCGGTACGATCATGAAAGAGGGACGCTCCATCCGCGGCTTGACCACAGCGGCGACCTTGTGGGTGGTCGCATGTTTGGGGCTTGCGATCGGTGCAGGACAGTACATGATATCGCTGGCTGGGTTTGTTGTATCTATGATCGCGCTTCGTATGTTTAAACTCCCGCGATTTGAGGTTTCATTTTTGTGCAGTACAGATAATGATTCTTTTCAAAAGGTTTGTGATACACTGCTGCTGCAAAAAAATATCAGTGCATCGGAGATCGTCAAAGAGATCTCAGCAATGCCAGATATCTCTCATATAGAAATTGATACATTATAAAGAGAAGCATAGACGAAAATGCAGGAGAACTGAAAAGAATATAATATGGAATGATCGAAGAATGAAGAAAAAGGACGTGTTCAAAAGAGAACACATCCTTTTTATCGGAAAAATAATTTCAAAATGTATAGAAATAAACAAACCGTAGAATTCTTATCGCGGATCATGCGGTGGCTTTTTCTCCTTCAGACCAAGCGTGCGGCGTACCTTGGGGATAAATGCAGATGCAAACTTGCCTTTGCCGCGGTTTTTGACATAGAAGTATCCGATGATCGAAAAGCATACAGCACCGATGAAATTGACAATCATATCTTTCATGGTATCCACAAGACCGATATCGATATAGCCGCCGTACTTTGCGATCCAGTCCTCACCGTTGACAACAAGCGTCTCAATGGGAACATGCCCAACGATATTTAAGCCATCTGGATTGAACAGAACAGAATTGATTCTGTGAACGATCCAGTCTTTTTGCATATCAGTTCCAAAGTATATATCCATGCCAAATTCGAAAAATTCCCATAGAACACCGACAGTCATGGAGAAACAGAATGCGACGAGTGCCAAAAAGAGCGGGGATAACTCAAATGTGAAGCGTTCACTTCGGTTGAAGATATCCACAAGTGCAAAGCCGATGGCTGCCATTAGAAATCCGTTGATGGTATGCAGCATGGTATCCCAATAGGGAAGCTGGGTATAATAGGAATTGACTTCGCCTAAAATTTCTGCGGAAAAAATAAAGCAATAAATAATGGTTTCAAGTGCGGGAGGCAAGTCGATGCCCAATCGGTGGTCAATGAACATTGGCACACTGAAAAGGATCAGTGTGAGAATACATGTGAAAAGATGCTCATAATTTCCGAGGAACGATGCACGAATCGCGGTAATGACGACAAAAATGGATAAAATACCGCGGATGGTAAGGCGTCTCCGCTTTTTAGGTGTTAACATAAAAGACTCCTTTCAAAAAGAGTAAAAAGTCTCCGGTGGCAGGCACCGGAGACTTGGCGGACTGTGAGATTATTCGATCCCTTCAGTCTCACCCTCGGAACGAGTGTTGAATGCATAATCATCGCAGTTGTTGACAGCTTCCACTTCGTTTGCGTAAGGGCAAACAAAAACGCGTCCTTCCGTCTCTGCCTTGGCAACACAAATCTTAGTGCCAATAGCATCACGACGACGAAATAAACACCAGAGCTTCTTGGACATAGGTACTCATCCTTTCTCAAATCGGAAATCCTCGTTAATATTTTATCATGCGTTTATCCTTTCGACAAGCCTTTTTGTAGGATTTTTTATCTAATAAAATACGCTTGCAACAAAATCAAGGGTATGATAGCATAAAGGTGAAAATGGTGCCAAAGAAATATTTTGGCAAAAATGAATAGGGGTTGTCTGAAAAATAAAAGTTGCACAAACAGCAGAGATATGCGAATATAG
>JAHHRJ010000025.1 GCA_020025885.1 Butyricicoccus sp.
GGCTGCGGTCAGCGAACCGAGAATCCCCCGGCTTTAGCCGTGGGGAGTGTCAACATACTACTATATTCTGCCACGGGGCACAATGAGGTATAGAAATCTATGAAACATATTTTTTTAACTGGAAATATCCAGTGTGGAAAAAGCACATTAATTCAATCAATTTTGCAGTATAGCGCAGGAAAGCTTGTGACTGCTGGCGGTTTTCTGACCTATTTTACCAACCGTGAAGCGCAAAAGACCTTATATCTGGGGGACGCCTCAATCTATGGTAGACTCTTTGAATCTCTGACTTCTTCGCGCATATCCCCCCTTACCTTGCACTGTGCGCTTGCAAACGCGAATCTGTTCCCCGCAGTTGCTGCCGAATTTGATGGCACAACCCGCCCACAAATTCATCTGGATACGTTCAATTCTTATGGATGTACCTGCATTGATCGTGGACTAGAACACGCCGCAACACTGTCCAAAAATCCAGCTATTTGCCCCATTCTGGTTTTGGATGAATGCGGATATCTGGAATCTGGTGCAGGTAATTTTCAGCAAGCGGTTCTGCGCGCGCTTGATACGCCCATTCCGATCTTAGGTGTCGTGCGTCAAATGACTCCCCCCTCTTGGCTGGATTCCATCCGCAACCACCCCAACACAAAACTCGTTACTGTCACCCAAGAAAATCGTGACGTACTCGCGCCACAGCTTGCAAACCACTTTTTGTCTTCCCTCTAAGGAAAAATAAAGCTGTGCAAATTGCAAGTGCAAGTTGAACACCCGCACAATATAAATAGAAAGGCTGCCAAAATCTTTTGGCAGCCTTAAAAAAGTATCGCACAAAATGCGATACTTTTTTATTTTGTTTATACCGGTTCATACCACGCAGGCGGCTCACAGGGCAGAAACCCTCGAAAATCGCGCATTGCACGCACATAACTCATCTGCATCTGCTGAATCATGCTTTCACCAAACGGGATCGCCCATAAAATCTGTTCCACCGCTCCATATGCTGCTTCATAAGCAAACGATTCCCAAAAAGTATCTGGCGGATTCCCGCGAAAGTATCCATGCAGCTGTCCATTGACAAATGCCGTACTGTGCGGAACAGAAAACGCTTGTGCCCTTTGAAAATCCTGCCAGCGGTCACCCACACAGCGTCTGTCAAAGTCAATCACTGCAAGATTTCCCTCTGGAGTCAGTAATAAATTTCCAATATGGAAATCTCCATGCAGACCCACAATCCGCTTGGGCTGTGTCACATGTTTTGCCACAAATATCAGCACGCTGTCGTCTCCAGCCATGCGGTGCTTACTGCTCATATAGTTTAGAATGGTACGCTTACGCCGCTCTACCAGTCCATCCACCTCACCCAACTCACTTGGCTCTAACATAACGCTATGAATTGCCGCAAGCGCACGTCCTGCCTCTTGTCCAAAGCGGTACTGCTCGCTCTCTGGCATACCAATGATTTCTTGTGACAGCGGTTCTCCCTCGATCCAGCTTAAAATTTGATAAACACGCCCATGATGCATCCCACACGCAATGGTTTTGGGTGTCATAAATCCAATGCCCTGACAGCGCTGCGCAAAGGCAAACTCCCCATATTTCTGCTTTGTATAGGCATCGCTTGCCGCCCGTAAAAATAGATGTTCGCCAGTATGGGTATAGATCTCATACTTTTCATCAGAACCCCAGCCGCCGCGCACAGGCAGAATTTTTCTCCAATTTTCCGTCCCAGGCAGTCCTCTGAGCCATGCTCGATCTGTCATTTTGCCTCGCATACGTCCATCCCCTGCATCAATAAATCTACCAGCGCCTCGGCAGATACATCATATTTTTTAAATAACGTCCCAGGTACTGAGGTCAGCAGCGCCGCCACGACCGCAGGGTCTATTCCTGCGCGCAGTTCTCCTGCATCACAGGCACGCTTTACCGCATCCAGCACCAGATTATATAGTTCTGTATGATACCGTTGTCCGATCTCATCCACAAGCGTCATAGAAGAATTTTCCCGAAAGATATTTAAAAACTTCTGCCCGATCTGTGCCATCAGTGTCGTTAAAAACCGCATATAATTGACCATTTTGTGACGGAATGGCACATCATCTTCCAGAATCACACGCATTTCGCGCTTTGCCTGTTCTGCCATTTGTTCCCCAACAGCCGTAAAAAGCGCTGTTTTGGACGGAAAATATTCATAAATCGTTGACTTTCCAATCCCCACACGCGCCGCGATCGCATCCATACGCGCATGATCGAATCCGTTTTGACAAAATTCTTCTGCCGCAGCATGTAAAATCTCAAGTCTGCGGCGGCTTCTAATGTCCAGTTTTTCCTCCATGTTTGTTTATGGCTCCCTTTCCAAGTTGTCTTGCTGGGTCATATCTGGCTCTTTGCGTGCGCTGCGACGAGCAACACGTTCTGTCAGACTATCAATCAGCGAATAATACACAGGTGTAAACAGCAATGTTACAATGGTAGAAACTATCATACCTGTGATCATAACCACCGCCATCGGCTGCATCATTTCCGAGCCTTCCGAGTTGGAAAAAATCATAGGCAGCAAACCCAAAATTGTTGTCAGTGTGGTCATCAAAACGGGGCGTACACGCCGCGGACACGCATTCAAGATCGCCGTATCTTTATCCTCTCCGCGTCCGCGGCGCACATTGATATAATCAATCAGTACGATCGAGGAGTTTACGACGGTACCTGCCAGCATGATAAGTCCAATAAGTGCGATCATCGAGATCTTGCGTCCTGCAATCGGCAGTCCAGACAGCGAACCGAGTAGACCGATGGGTAAGATCATCATAATAATGACTGGCATCACAAACGATTCAAACTGACTTGCCAGCACGAAATAGACAAGCCCCAGTGCGACAACAAGCGCATACGCCAGCCGTCCAAATGTTTCAATCATCTCCTGCATTTCGCCGCCCGTTTCATATGTAATCCCTTCGGGTAACCGGAACGTATCCAGCACACCTTGTACCGCTGTACTCATTTGTGCCGTAGAAACAGTTTCGTCTGCACTGCCTGTAATCGTCACCGTGCGGCTTTGATTCAGCCGATTGATCGACTGCGGCGCAAGCACGGTCTTGACCTCTGCCACTAGATTCAGCGGCACTGAACCGCCCGTTTGGGTGGGAATCATCACACTGCGCAGAGCATCCAAGCTGCTGCTTGCACGGCTGTCGCCTTTTACATTGACTGTGATTTCCTGTCCATTAACCTTAATCTGCGTTGCCGCCTGACCAGACAGCTCCCCGCGCACCGCCTGCCCGATCGCCGCCGCTGTCAATCCAAATCGGGACGCATTGGCGCGTTTGAGTGTAATTTCAACTTCTGGCACTTGTTTGGATGCAGAAGAAGATACTTCAACTGCACCCGGCAACGCCGCAAGCCATTGTGTAAGATCTTCTGCGGTCTGTGCCAGCAAGTTGGTGTCTGCGCCGCGCAGCGTGACCGAAATGGCTTCACCTGTCATCGCAGACATATTCATGGTACCGGATGCCGTGACAGAAATTTCTGCGCTTGCCAAGTCCTGCACATTTTCTCTGAGTGCTGCTGCAACATCCTGTGTGCTGCGTGCCCGCTCGTCCTTGGGTACGAGCTTCATGGTAATGCTTGCCGTATCTGCGGTTGAAGTTGAGCTGAGCGACGCACCTCCCGTTGTATAATAAATACTCTTGATCTCTGGCACTTCTGCAAGTGCGATATCGACCACACGGTCAGACATGCCCGCAATATCCGCAAGCTCTGAGCCTACTGGCATTTCGATCTTTACATCTACTATGCTTTCATCCATTTCTGGCATGAGCTCTGCGCCTGTAAGCGAAATGGATACCAAAAATACCACAATCATACCGAATGATATGAAAACTGCTCTTTTTCGATGTGTGATGAAGTGCGCAAGGAGCTGTTTGTATTTGCGCATCATCGGACGGTCTGCAATATCGTGTCCCACATCGGGTATCTTGCGTTTTTTGCCGCGATCGAGCAGCATATAACACAGGAGCGGCACCAGTGTCAGCGCAATAAACAGCGATGCAAAGAGCAAGGAGCAAATCGTAATACAAAATTCGCGGAACATCATGCCTGTGAGTCCACCAGACAAACCAATCGGTAAAAATACTGCAACCGTTGTTAAGGTGGAGGCAGAAATGGAGAGCGCGACCTCTTTTGTGCCATCTACACAGGCTTCAAAGCGCGACGCACCATCCAAACGATACCGAAAAATATTTTCAAGCACGACGATCGAGTTATCAACGATCATACCCACACCCATTGCAATACCGCCAAGGGACATCATATTCATTGTGATCCGCGTCACCTGCATGATGAGGAATACCGAAATGATACAAATCGGCATGGACAGAGAAATTACGACCGTTGCGCCGATATCACGCAAAAATGCAAACAGCACAACCGCCGCGAGCAGTACGCCAAAGACAATGTTCTGTATGACCGAATCCACTGCCATATTGATGGAATCACTCTGATCCATAAGCAGCGTCCAGTCAAGGTTTGGCAGTTCTGCTGTCACTTGATTCAGTGCTTTCTTGGTGCGCTCTGCAACTTGCAGCGTATTAACATCGGACTGCTTGTTGACCGCAATGGTCAGGCATGGTTCGCCGCCGATCTTGGCGATCGTTGTTTGTTCTTTGGGTGCCAAGAAAACATTGGCGAGCTCTGCAAGGCGTACCGTGCCACCCGTAGGGAGCGGGATCAAGCTGTTCCCAACATCCGCAACTGAGGTATATTCGCCATCTGTGCGCACAGAAAATCTCTGCGCACCCGATTGTACGGTTCCGGCTGGCAGTGCAATATTTTCTGCGGCAAGAATTTGTGCAATATAGGAAACTGAGATACCATACCCAGCCAAGCGTTCTGCCTTGGTGTCTACCACAATTTCGTTTTCATAGCCGCCTGCCAAATCAACGGACGCAACACCATCAATACGCTCTAGGGCTGGCCGGATTTCATCTTCTGCAACGGCTTGGAGTGCCGCAAGATCTGCGCCTTTGAGTCCGACCGTGAGGACTGGAATGGAGTCCACATTCATCGTCATCGTCGTTGGCGGGTCGGCATCCTCCGGCAAGAACCCCTTGATGCGGTCTAGGCGATCACGCAGATCAACCATCGCCTCATCCATATTGGTTCCATCCGCAAAGCGGATCATCACCATAGAAGCGCCTTCTGAGGAAAGGGACTGGATCTCATCCATACCCGAAACACTTGCACTTGCTGATTCTATGGGCTTTGTGACCATATTCTCCACTTCCTGTGGACCTGCATTGGAATAGGTCGTATACACAATGGCCATGGGAAGTTCCATATCTGGCAGCATCGCGAGCGGCAAAGATGCAAACCCCATGATGCCAAATACCACGACCAGTACATATGCCATAATGGTCGTAACTTTATGCTTCAGACAAAAGTCTGCGATATTCATGTATTTGCCCCCTCAGGCTGTGCGGCTGGCGTTCCCTCCAGTTCCGGATCTCCTTTGGGCTGTTCCGTCGGAGCTGCTGCTGGTTTTTCCTCTGGCTTTGCCTCAGGTGTGGGTGCTGGTGTCGGCGCTGGTGCTGAAGCCGGCGCTGATGCTGGAGCCGGTGTGCTTTCTGGCTGGTTTTCTGCTTCCACCTGCGGCACGGTGCGGTCTGCCACAACGCGCACTTCCTCGCCGTCGGTCAGATAGCTTTGTCCCTTCACGACCAGCATTTCCGATCCAGAAAGTCCTGATAAAATTTCTGTCACGCCATCACCCACAACACCAGTCTCTACCGCGATCTTGCGCGCGATATCATTGGTTACTGTAAATACATAGCTCTGTGCGCCATCTGTTACAATGGCATCAGAAGGAACCGTGATGGCATCTTTGCGCTGGTTGGTAAAGAATTTGACCTCTGCAAATGCACCAATTGGATACTCCACACCAAGCGGCATATACATACGCACATCATACAATGCAGTCTGTGCGCTTGCTGCTGGTGCAATGCTTGCGATCATAGCCTTGAACGGCACATCAGACACCGCCGATACCGTAATATCTGCCATATCTCCAACTTTGATTTGACTGAGCAGTTGTTCTGATACCTGAACCGAAACGCGTGTGCGTCCTCCTTCTGCAAGTACGATTGCCGGACCCGATGGCGAAGCAATGCCGCCCGCTGTGACATTGACCCCAACGATCAAGCCATCACAGGGCGCGGTAACCGTTGCTGCTGCAACCTGTGCATGCATCTGTGACAACGATGCTTCGATCTGCGCAAGCTGTGCCTGTTGGGTCGCGCGTGCCTGTGTGACCGCTGACTGTGCCTGTTTGAGCTGATTGCGTGCCTGATCGAGCTGCATCCGTGCCTGATCGACCTCGACCTGAGAAGCTGCACCTACATTATAAAGGGCAAGGCTGTTGTCATAGTTGCCCTGTGCAGTCGTGAGTGCACTCTGTGCAAGCGGCAGTGCCGCCTGTGCATTCTGAATCGCTTCATTGGTCATGCGCTGCGTTGCATCATAGCTCTGTTTGAGCGCACCATACGAACTTGTAATTTGCGAGGTATCGATTCGGAACAAAAGCTGTCCTTTTTTTACGGTATCGCCCACTTTGACAGGCACCTGCAATATCGTACCTGAAATCGTTGGCACAATGGACACGCCTGCATCTGCAACAACCTGTCCAGAAACCATGCTTTCATTGGAGAGTGTAGTGCGCGTGATCCCTTGAATCTCAACTGGCGTCCCCAGCTGTACTTCCTCCTGTGCAGGTGGCTCTGTGTCTTTTTTTTGTGTCAGGTTGCTGCATCCTGTCAGAAGCATCAGACCGCTCAGCGCTGCGGCTGCAATTTGTTTTTTTTTCATGAACTTAAATTCCTCCTGTTATGTTCAGGACTCCCTGACACGCCCATTGATACTGCATATACGCCGAATATAGCTCCGTCTGCGCCAAAAGCACACCAGTTTCCGCTTCGCTCTTTGTCACATCTGCTTCTAAGTAGGCGTTGCGTGAAATCATGCCCTTTTCATATCTGAGCTTTGCTGCCTCTGCTGCCTGCGCCCGCTCGCCAAAGTCTTCCTGTGCAACGGAAAGCAGACGATTCTTTTCGGCAATTGTGCGGAACAATTTGCGGAAATTCTGCGCAAAGGTCGCCTCTATGCCTTCCAGCGTATACTCTGCTGCACGAATTTTGTCCTTACGTCCCTTTTCTTTCTTATCAAGGTCTTGGGCATTTTGAACTGCCTTTTCCGCCTTATAGATATCGTAGCTTTGCTCCATCGCATCTGCCAAATCGCTTTCCAAATGCATACGCATAATCATGTCTGGTGTGACCGCTGGCAGAGTTCCTAACATATAGTTGCGTGACGGATCTCTGCCGAGCAAAACGCTGAGATCCCCCTTGGTATTATATAAGGTCTGCTCGAGCGTCTTGAGTGCACTGCTCGCCTGTCTGTGCGCGCGTCTCACCTCATCCACATTGAGCTGTGACACCTGACCGAGCGCAAACCGCGTCTCCATCTCACGCAGCTTGACCTCCGCAAAATCCACCTTGCGTGCAGTCATCAGATAGTTCTGCTGCAATGTCATAAGACCAATATAGGCAGACTGTGCCGCCATCACGAGCTGATTTTCAATCTGCTCAAATTGGCGTTCATATGGCTCATAGTCGGTTTTCTTGAGTTCTTTCACCTGTTCCCGCATCTGCGTGATCTGTGCCTGCATTTGTGCGATATTGCTCTGCAAAAGCACTGTTGTTGCAGAACCGATCACCAGTGTCGCCTGCCCATTGTTGATCATAGGATTTACTGTGGAAAGCGAAAGTGCTACATTACTTGCAAGATCCTGCATGGAGCTGACTGCCTGCTCCATATTCTGGATCGCATTCTGCAAATCTGCGATCGCACGATCAATATCGACCGCTTTTATGCTTTTTAAGGTTGCGCGATTGGCAAGCACTGTGCAGTTTTGTGCGCGCACAAGCACTTCAACCTGTTCATAGGGAAGCATCTCTGCACTTGCAAACATGGGAACTTGCTGCATAAGATACTGGGTCGCTTCTTCTGTGGACATGCCCAGCCAATAGGTCGGATAGACTTCCCCAGTGTTGGTTGTGACCATTCCCGGTGTGCCCGAAAGCTGTCCTGTACTGGGCATCCATGTTGTCGGTGCTGTCTGCTGTATATAGGGCGGCTGTCCCGCGGGCTGCGGCGCAGTCGGCGTGGTCACAGCCCCTGCATTCGGATCGAGCCATGCCGGCATACGGCTCTCATACACTGCCCCTGCGGTTGGTGCTGTCAGCATCGCACCCGCAAGCACAGCAGCACAAATTCGTGTTTTCATATACTCTCTCACTTTCCTAGTTACGCGCTCTATTCTCCGACCGACGAGTCGGTCGGTATACAGTTTTATTATATGCGGAGATCACCTGCACTGTCAATTAGACAGGCAGAGTATTCACATAAAAGACACAAAAAACCATACAAAAAGTGACGCTTCTCTGTGTTTATATCAACTCTCGAGAGATAATGCTTGTGCGCACATGCATGATCTGATTGGCAGGGGTACGCCCGCGCCGCAGGAGATCATACAACACTTCAACTGCGCGTCGTGCCTGCCCTGAAAAGTCCTGATCTACCACAAAGTCGATTCGTCCATCTGCAAGATATTCTCTCGCATGTGGTGTCAGATCGTTGCATACCACATGGATCGGCTGCGGCACACGCGCACGTGCGAGTGCATCCATGCAGCCTTTCACGCTCTCATTTGCCATATAGATCGCACGAAGACGCGGATTACGCCGCACCTCCCCCAGCACTCCATCATATGTCAGGTCATACCGCTCAATACATTCAATAACATGCGCGTGCCCAATATCCCCTTCCAGCTCGTATAGACGATCCAGAAATCCTTCTACACGCAGGCGGTGTGCCGTAAATTCACGGTTACCACATACCACCAGCACATCGCCTCGACCAAGCACGGGAACCAATAGCCCTGCCGCCACCCGTCCAGACTTTACAAGATCCTGTCCCACATGACATACCCGCTTTGCATCTGACACATCAGAATTACAAGTCACAACCGGAATGCCGCATGCGGTCAAGCGGTCAATTTCCTGCTGCATGGGTACGGTATCCGCCGTATTGAGCACCAGCCCATTGATATGGGACTGCTCCAAATCCGCAATACATTCACAATATTCTTTATTGGAACGCCCGCGCAGTTCCTGTACCTCTACGCGAAATGCAGGGTCACCAATACGGCGTAGGGCAGCTTGAATGCCGCGTCTCGTCTGACGTGTATAATAGGCATCCCAACTTGGGATCACAAAACCGACTGTAATCCCCTGCCGCTCTGGCTGTACCTGTCGCCGCTGTGCAGGGGTCTGGTACCCAAGGGTATCGATCGCCTTCTGGATACGTGCCCGTACTTCTGGCGCAACATTTGCCCGCCCATTGATGACGCGGTCTACCGTTCCGCGGGATACACCACAATGATCTGCCACCATTTGAGATGTTATCTTCATGCAAATTCCCCCTGCTTTTCAAATTCCTTCTGTTATGGTATCACGCAGCAAAGGGGGATACAAGAGCCAGATTGTGCATTTTTTATTTTTGAACAATGCACACCAGCATCTTCTCATTCTATTGAAGCAATTCTGCGCAAAATGCACAAGATTTTACCATATTTTTGGAATATATGACGAATTTCTTTGTCCCTACTTGTCGTGTCTGTCTGTGCCCCCTATAATAGATGTATAAGTTATTTTTGTGCCGAAATCGGTACAAATATCATATCGAACAATTAAAGGAGATATGTGTTATGGCAAATTTACGCATTGGCGTCGTTGGCTGCGGTCGTATCGGCAAGCTGCACATCGACAACCTCATCAATGCCGTTCCGGGCGTTGAAGTAATCGCAGTTGCTGATCCTATGATCGACAAGTCTGGCGCTCGCGACTGGTGCGCTACCCGCAACATTGCAAACGTATCCGCTGACTATATGGACGTTATCAACAACAAGGATGTAGACGCAGTTTTCGTTTGCTCCTCTACCGATACCCATTCCGAGATTTCTCTTGCAGCAGTAAACGCTGGCAAGCATGTTTTCTGCGAGAAGCCGGTTGACTACGATGTAGACAAGATCAAGGCTGTTATGGCTGCTGTTGAAGAAAAGGGCGTTAAGTTCCAGGTTGGCTTCAACCGCCGTTTCGACCACAACCACAAGGCTGTTGCAGACGCTGTAAAGGCTGGCAAGGTTGGCGATCCGCACATCGTGATCGTTTCTTCTCGTGACCCTGAGCCGCCCCCGGCATCCTATGTTGCTGTTTCCGGCGGTATCTTCTATGATATGATGATCCACGACTTCGACATGGTTCGCTACGTAACCGGTTCTGAGGCTGTTGAGATCTCCGCTGTTGGTTCCTGCCTCGTAAACCCGAAGCTTCAGGAAGAGTCCGGTATTCCGGATGTTGACACCGCTGTTGTTACCATGAAGATGGCAAACGGCTGCATCGCTGTGATCAACAACTCCCGTCAGGCTGTTTACGGCTACGACCAGCGTGTTGAAGTATTCGGCTCTAAGGGCATGGCTGCTGACGGCAATGACCTGATGAACACCACCACAGTTATGACTGCTGACGGTGCTGTTTCTGAGAAGCCGCTGTGGTTCTTCCTCGAGCGTTACAATCAGGCATTCATTGAGCAGGTTAAGTGCTTCATCGATTCTGTTGTAAATGACAAGCCAGTTGTTGTTGGTGCAATCGATGGTCTGCGTCCGGTTTATATGGCTGAGGCTGCAACCGAGTCCTGCCGCAATGGTGGTATCTACGTAAAGGTTAAGCAGTAATTTTTGCTTAGAGCGTATCTGAAAACAAAGAAATCAACGAATTTTTCACAGTGAGTGCGTCGATGCAACGCAAAAAATGCAGGAATCCTTGATGTATTCCGCGTATTTTTAACGTAGCAGATGCTGCTCATTGTAGAAAAAGGCCAAAATTTCGACTTTTCAGATAGCCCCTAATAACATTTCTGATTTTCAGAAATCTGTGTTGTTACTGACAAAGAGCTGTCTCATTTGAGACAGCTCTTTTAGTCTGTCAAAGAACCCGCTCCAAAGTTAGCTTTGGAGCGGGTTTTCTGGCTATGATTTAAATTTTTGTGCGTCCATTTTTGCATAGTGCTCTTGTGTCACTTTCGCAGCGTGTGCTACACGCTCTTCCATTCCCTCTGCGTAGATTTCCTCATATGGAAAATTCTCCATATCAACACGCACATCTGAGCGTTGCCCGTCTTCCGATCTTGGAAATTCCAAGTGGAAGTCGATCGCACGAAACGGAACATTTGCTTTATCCATCTGTGCTTTAAGCTCCAACAAAAGCTCCGCTGCACGCGCATTTGTTACGGTTTCGCTTTCAAAGTAAACGACCAAATGCCCAATCTGTGCGCTCAATGCTTTGATGTCATATGCATGGTCTAAAATGAGATCCTCTGCCACAAGGGCATATGCTGGGATATCGGTTGCAAGCGGATCTTCGATGTCTTGTCTTTCATGGATCTCCAGTGTTCCAAATGCAATATCCAATCGATCAGAAAAAGCATCCTCTTTCAAAACAGTGTCAAGCAATATGCGATATGCATCCTCCAAGCGCATTGCCGTATTCCACCGATTGAGCACACGAGACGCATAGCTGTCCCAAATCAGCCGCCCTCTGTGATTGATCTTCAGTGAAAAAGCACTGTCTGCGCTGCTCGGCGATGTAATATGCGCAATATATCTGCCATCTTTAAAACTGTAACCCACACTTTCTATCCTGTAATCCGTGTTTGGATATGTTTCTGCAAGATGCACCTGTGCTGTTTTTTGTGCAAGTGCCTTGGAAATTGGATTTCCCAGCAAACCATTTGCAAACCATCCAAGACCTGCGAGCAGTATGAGCGCAAGCACCAGCGCAACACCTTTATAAATTTTCCTATTCATGGAAAGCCTCCTTTTTGAGTGCAAAGTGCAAAAGTGCAGCAATCAAACTGCCAATCCATACAAAGGCACAATAAACCACTGTCCACCATAACACATTGGTAACAACCATACCAGAAAACGCCACAGACTCTGCCCCTCTGAGAAACGCAGTAATATGACTGAGCAGATGTGTCACAAACAATAGACATGGTACAATATAGAATGTCTTCCACCGAAAAATATAGTATCCTAACGCGCCAATCACAGGCATCACCAGCACATTGTAAAACTGTCCTTCGCTTGCTGTTAATCCAATCCCAAAAAAAATGCCAAAGAGCAGCAGCACACCACAGAAAACATGTATCTTTCGTTGAATTTTTTTGACGAGCGTTTTCGCATTTTGCGGCTCTGGCGGCGTACCCATAAACAGTGCTTTACATTCGGTGCATTTTGTAATATGTGCTTCTACCGCCTTTCGGCTATCCTCGCTTGCAATCCCATCTTGTACCAACGGCATGAGATCCATGCAAATCTCGCAAGTAATTTCAGTCATGATCAAATCCCTCCTTTTGCAAAATTTTCCGTATTTTTGTTTTTGCACGAAAATCGATCACACGTGCAGAACTTTCCGAGATTCCATGCTTTTGCCCGATCTCATAGAACGAAAAGCCTTCTATGCGCATTCTCACGATCTCGCGTGTGCGTTCTGGCTCTGCTTCCAAAAGTACATCAATCCGCTTTGCCAACTGCTTCTTATAAGAAATCTCATCTGGCAAATTTTCATGGGACGGCAAAAAATCAGTCAGTGCTTCCGTCCGAATCTCTCGATTTTTCTTCCGCAAATAATGATACCATCGATGCCGTGCAATGGAAAACAGCCATGTTTTGAGGTCTGATTCTCCTCGAAATGCTGCGATAGAGCGCACAACCTCTAAAAACACTTCGGACGTCAAATCCTCAGCGAGCGTGGCATCACGGCTCATATGGTACAGATACCCATAAACATCTTTATAGTACTGTGCAAAAATTTCCTCCAACAGCTGTTTCATGCCTCGCCCCCTTTCTAAAACATTTGTGCCCTTCTGTAAAGATTCGTTACACAGAATGAAAAAGAATTTTGCAAAGAAAAACGGTGTGAGCGATGCCACACCGTTTTGGAATTACAGGATTTTACTTTTTGTACGATCAGGCTGGCAGTTCTGGTACGATCGTCCAGTGGAACGCCCAATCATGCGCACTCTTGTGGTTTGCATAGTTGCCCGCAACCGGATCATCTTCATATGGGCTGACTGCATAGTCGATGAGGGGGTCTTTTGCCGGATACAGACCTGCACCGCTAAACTTATCCTGCATTATCGCACTGCTTTTATCAGTCACTTTCCAATTTTCTCCGTCCTTCTCTACCAGACCGAGAGAGAATGGCATACTTGCTTCCTCCCCGATATTGCTCCAAACAACGATCATTTTACCGTCACGCGCTTCGATCTGCGTCAAAACTTCCTGATCTTCTTGTGTCATTGCTGCAACTGCTTCTTCGCTTGTCTTATAATCTTTTTCCTTAGGATCTCCGCCGCCTGTGCATCCGGTGAATGTCATTGCTGCAACGAGCATACCTACTGCCAATAAATGCAAGAACTTTCTGTGTTTCATAAAGATAAGTCTCCTTTTTTCACAAATTGTTTACATTTTATGTCAAAAAAAGTGCTGCGTTCCCACAGCACTTTTTCTTCCCACTCGAATTACTTCGTACCAAAAATACGATCTCCAGCATCGCCCAGCCCCGGAATGATATAACCATGGTCATTGAGTTCAGGGTCAATTGCCGCAGTAAAGATCTCAACATCCGGATGTGCCTTCTGCAAAGTTTCAACACCAACCGGTGTAGACAGCAGGCAAACGAACTTAATGTTCTTTACACCGCGCTCCTTGAGTGCTGTCACAGCAGCTTCCGCTGAACCACCAGTTGCCAGCATTGGATCAATCAGAATGACATCACGCTCGGCAATGTCGCTCGGCATCTTTGCGTAGTACTCAACCGGCTTCATGGACTCTGGATCGCGGTACATGCCAAGGTGTCCAACCTTTGCTGCTGGAATCAGCTCCAGCATACCGTCCAGCATACCCAGACCAGCACGCAAGATTGGAACAATCGCCATCTTCTTACCAGAGATCACACTGGTCTTTGCATGTGCCAGAGGGGTCTCAATAGTGATTTCCTTGAGCGGCAGATCGCGAGTTGCCTCATAGCACATGAGCATTGCGATCTCACGGGTTGCCTCACGGAACTCCTTAACACCTGTCTGACGGTCGCGCATCAGGCTGAGCTTATGCTGAATCAGCGGATGATCCATTACATGAACATTTGACATACTTATACTCCTTTTTGGCAATTACTTGCTGTGCTTTGCTTCGATTGCGTGAATTTTCTCGATACGACCCGAGTGGCGACCACCTTCCAGCTCGCCCTCCAGCCATACTTCAACCATTTCAGCTGCTTCACCCGGCCCAGTGATACGCTCACCTAAACAAAGGATGTTTGCATCATTGTGCAGACGGCAGTATTTTGCAGCGAAATGACTCTGACATGCCGCAGCACGGATGCCCGGCACTTTATTTGCAGCAATCGAAATACCAATGCCAGAACCACAAATCAAGATCCCGCGCGCATGCTTTCCCTCAACGATTGCATTTGCCACTGCTTCCGCAGCATCCGGATAATCGTAGCGTTCCGCAGAGTAACAGCCATAATCGGTGAACTCATACTTATCTTTAAGCATTTCCATGAGCTTGACTTTTAATGCATAGCCTGCATGGTCATTTCCAATTGCAATTGTCATGTTACATTCCCTCCATTGAAACGTTTCTCCCGCATTTGTACTGCTTGCGGCTTACGCAGATAAACAGCATCTAGCTGATCTGCGGTCATGGTCTCTCCGGAGAGGAACCTTGGCAGCGCAACCATTGCCACACCATATGCACTCGGATATACAAGGTGGGATGGTGCAAGTACAACACGCGGACAGATTTCGATAATTCTAGTATAGCACATTTCCGCGCCATCTCCAATCAAAATTTCAGGATTCTGACCAATTTCCTCAGCAAGTGACGAAATCAGCACCGCGCGGTCAGGGGTCAAGCGTACAGGCGGCTGGGTTCCATTCAGCTGGAAGCGTGCATGGTATACTTGCCCAGCACGTGCGTCCATTACACAAGAGACAACGCCTGTCATGCCAGACAAATTGTGCGCCATTGCTTTGAGCGTGGATACGCCCACACAAGGCTTGTCCGTTCCAAATGCCAGTCCCTTGATCGTTGCAACGCCAATGCGGATGCCCGTAAATGAGCCGGGACCTGCCGCAACTGCAAATCCATCCAAATCGCAGGGACGAAGCCCCACATTCTCAAGCACTTGTTGTGCCATGGGCAGCAAGGTGCGGCTGTGTGTCAATCCACAATTTTGAAATGCCGAAGCGACCACGCGGCTGCCGTCCGTCAGGCATACCGCCGCCGATACCGCAGACGACTCAAAACTCAAAATTTTCATACGTTCTCCTCGATTTCCAGCTGACGCATTTCTGGTTCCGTTCCATAGGTCAGCTTTACCGATTTATGAGAAGCTGGCAAAAGCGCACCTGCATTTTCACTCCACTCTATGAGTAAAATGCGTGTGCCATCCAGATACTCCTCAAATCCAAGTTCAAACAGCGCTTCTTCATCCAGAATGCGATATAGGTCAAAGTGTACGACGGTACCCTGCGGCACAGCATATTCATTTGCAATGGCAAACGTTGGACTGGTGACGCGTCCTGTATAGCCAAGCCCGCGCAGCACACCGCGCGCAAAGGCTGTTTTTCCCGCGCCCAGATCACCGTCCAATGTAATCACATCGCCTGGCACAAGGGACGCCGAAAAATCTACGCCCGCCTGTTCCGTTTCCTCTGGAGAATGGGTGATTTTCAGCATATGACACCTCATTATGGCAACACCGTACAATATCATCTGCGGCGTTTTGCGAAAATTTCACGCCATAAATTCGTTGTGAATCCTTGAAATCCACCAAGGATTCCTGCGGATTCACGCCTTTTTCTGACGAGAAATTTTTCAAAAAATCGCTCTTGCTGAATTATGCGGTATTGCCTTATTTTTTATCTTGTCTTATCATACCACGCAGGCAGGCAATTGACAAGAAAAATGGGTATCTTGTAGCTTATTCGAACCAAATAAGAATGGGAAGGGTTACAAATGAAAAAGTGGTTCACATCTAAAGATTGTGGGACGGCTTGGCGGTGATGAGTTTATCCTCTTTGCGCAAAACATACCAGCTCTGCCAGTATTGAATCAGCACATCAAAGAGCTAAACCATCTCAAAAATAAAAGCAAAAATCCAAAAAAGCAGGCGGTACGCAGCAATTCAAGCCACGTACCGCCTGTTTTCTTGTTCAACTCCCCGTCTGGCAGACGCCGTAAATCATACTCTGGATTCTTTTCCGTTCTCCCACCGAAGACAGTTCTTTTTGTTTTAGAAGTAAAACGGGTTTGTATTGTCTGTCAGATCAAGACTTGGCAGGCTGTATCTCATACCCTGTGCCATCATGTAGATGAGCTGCTGCATTTTATCTTCGATCATCGCATCCATTGTGACAATCGGCATCTCATCACCCAGACCACCGCCTGTGATCGCATTACGTGCTGCTGGGATCGTGATATTTTCACCCACCAGCGCAGTTACCTTGCGCACATAGTTCTGTGTCTCCTTAAACGGAGGCACACCACCATACTTTGCCACATTGCCGCTGCCTGCATTGTATGCTGCGAGTGTCAGCGTGAGGTCTCCATCATATCTGCGGGACAGATCAGCAAGCTGCTGTGCACCCGCCATGATATTTTCCTCTGGGTCAAATGGGTCTTTTACATGGTATTCTTCGACATTGCATGGCATAAGCTGCATAATACCCATTGCACCCGCATGGGATACACAATTGGGATTGAAGTCTGATTCCGTCTTTGCGACCGCTTTGAGCAGATTCACTGGAACACCAGTCGCTCTGGACGCACGCTCAAACATCTCGTCCATGCTCTTACTGCCAGAAGAAATTGCAGGTGCGCCGCTTTCCATACGCTCTGCCAGCATATGCGCAAAAGTTTCAATGCTATTTGTCTGCTGGAGCTGCAAAGAGGACATTCCTCTGATCGCCCAGTCCATCATCAAATTATTTTGTACTTTCAAGCGCGTTCTCCTTTCCTTTCAATATCCGAAATTTAAGTAATTCCATTGTATCATAAGCATTAAAAATTCTCTAGTCTAAACTTTCCAACGAGCCGTTTCATCTCTTCTGCCTGACTGGAAAGCTCTTCTGCAGTCGCTGCGCTCTGCTCACTTGCAGAGGAGTTAGACTGTACGATATCGGAGATCTGCAAGACCTGTGTGTTGATCTCCTCGACCGACTGTGCCTGCTTCTGCGATTCCTCATAGATATGATAGATGTGCTCGGCAACCTCGTTTGCGCTGGTCATAACCTTTTGGAGTGCGTTGGAGGTCACCTCTGCAAGTGCAGTACCGCGATGTGTTGCTTCCACCGAGCGATGAATGAGCTGTGCAGAAATCTTTGCAGCCTCTGCGCTCTTCGCTGCCAGATTGCGCACTTCATCCGCAACCACAGCAAATCCCTTACCAGCCATCCCCGCACGTGCCGCCTCAACTGCCGCATTGAGTGCTAGGATATTGGTTTGGAACGCGATATCATCAATTGCCTTTAAGATCTTAACGATTTCGTCCGAGTTGTGCTCGATCTCGCTGACTGCTTCCACCAAGTCGCCCATCGAACGAATACCGTCTACCAGCATTTGCTGTGCCATATGTGAGCTGTTATTTGCACTCTGCGCATCCTTTGCCGTTATATTGACCTGCTGTGCCAAATCCGAGATCTGTGTGGTAAGTCCTTGGATCGTGCCCGCCTGCTCAGAGGAACCGCTTGCAAGCTCACTGCCCGCAGTCGCAACCTGCTCTGCACCAAGTGCAACCTGATCTGCTACCTTTATAATACCGCCAATGGTCTCACGCAGCTGACTATGGATGATTTCGATCTGACTCTTGAGTCGTGCAAAATCGCCTGGATATACAGCGGCTTGCTCCAGATTTGCAAGATCGCCCTGTGCCATTTTCGTAAGCGCAGCACTGACATCATCGATCATATGCGCCAGCCCATCTACCATCTGTTCAATTGAGAAAGACAATCTATGTACTTCATCCTGTCCCTTGACCATTGGCGTTGGACTGTGCAGATCTCCTTCTGTCAGCTGACCAAGGCGAGACGCACAAGATCCAAGCGGCGTACTCATCGACTTACCAATCCAAACAGCAATGACTGCGCCAATGATAACCAGCAGAAGCACTGCGCTGAGTTGGATCCGACCACCCACCTGTGCCGGATGCAGGAATTCTGCCATATCGATCGTGACTGCAATGCTCCATCCATCTGAACCTTTGATTGGCGCATAGGACTGTATATAAGACCCACCGTCTTGATGCTCATATTCTCCAAGTCCAGTTTCCCCTCGAATCATTGCCTGCTCGATCTTTGCAAGCTCCTGCAACTTCTTGTTTTTTGCTGCATTTCCTGCCTGCATGATCACATTTTCCTTATTTATAACTGCTGCAGTATCCGGAGAAGCGATCACAGTACCTGTGTTGTCAAGAATATAGGAGTAGGCATTTCCCGACTTACCCACTGCAATGTTGTCTACAATTGTTTGCAGCACATGGGTATCACAGCGGAAATACACAACACCTGTTACTTGTCCGTTCTTCTGAATGGGCGCTGCAATGATGATATACATATCCTGCTGATTTGAGGAAATATATGGCGTTGTCATATAAGTCTGTCCCTGTATTGCCTTCTGGAAATAAATCTCCTGAGACAGATTCACCTGATTGATCGGGTCGATACCATTGGCATCGGTATAGCCAGCCGAGCGCATATAGTACGCCTGTACACGATCTTCCAGAAACGCTTTCTTGCGTTCTGCTGATTCTGCTGGATCTGATAGAATATCATTTCGCCCAATCTCCTCGATTGCACTGGTATAGGTCGAGATCATATTCTGTGCAGCAATCGCCGCAACCTTTGCTGTTTCTACTGCACTGAGACTAATCGCCTTAATGGTAGAAATCTTCGTGACCCCAACACCTAAAATACCTATGGTGCTTGCTGCGATCATAACTGCCAGAACCAAGATTGCAACCAGTTTATGCTGTATTTTCTGTATTTTCTTTATTTTCAGCTTCACAAAGTGCACGTTCCTTCCTAAAATTTCTCTCTTACCCTATTTCACATTTCACAGAAAGGTGGACACCTTCCGGTGCCCAGCCTTTCTACGTATTCTTAGAATTTTGCAGACCTGCAGCTAGTATAGTCTCAGCTTTGTGTGTTATTAATGAACACTATTTCCAAGTCTTGCTTCAAAAGAGGGCTTCTTTGAATCTTGACCAGGTACCAATCTCAATTCAAACTGTCCTGCCTCATCGCCATTTGCATTTGTAATGACGTCCGTAAATTGAACCACATCATTCACCTTCCAATTGAACACTCTAAGTTCCACTTTAGAGTAGGCTTTCTTCTTCGTTGTGCCTACCTGAACCGTATTATATGTGCCCTTTTGGAATTTCACGGAAGCGCCTTTATTCGTCAATATTGGCTTCAGGAAACCTTCGCTGGTACGCTGTGTTGTCGACCATTGTGATTGATCCATCGGACGCGGCTGACCACTTGTATCACCTGTACGTTTATAATACAGCGGTTCAGAGAAACTAATCGTAACATATCCGCTGTACAGCCCAGAACCAGCCTTTTCTTCTTTCAATTTATCAACCTTCAAGTCAGTAATGACTGGTACATGAGAAGCTGATGGTGATGGTGATGGTGATGGTGATGGCGATGGCGATGTAGGCTCAGGTAGAGCCAATAAGGTTTGAGCGACACGCTGGATTCGTGGTTGAATCGCTTCATTGCGTCCATTTTGTCCGCCTGCTCCGCCTTGTGAACTAGAGCTAGCACCAAGTGTAGCAACAAAGCCTGGTCTTGCTGGCTTCGTTGGATCAGAGTCTGGAAAAATATTGCTGTTCAAGAGTAAACTAAAATGCCCTGCAATATTACCTTCTACATCACAAATATCTGAGGTAAATGTTAATCCCTGCCCTACTTTTAGTTTACTATAGTCATACCGAATACTCTTATATGGACCTTTGCCCTGTCCCTTAAACTCTATTTTTGCAGGAGCCTTACCTACCAGTTCGATACTGTAAGCTCCGTTATTAGGTTTAAAAGTTTGCTTGGTTGTTGGATATACTTTGTCTATTTCATTGGCTCCATCCTTTTTGAAATATAATGGTTCTGAGAAAGTAACTGTAATACTACCATCATATTCGCCACCTTTTCCACCGCTTGGTACTTCGCCAACAACACTCGTAATGATTGGAGCACTTCCATCACGTGGAACAATACGATCCAGACGATATAGCACATATTTACCGCCTAGTTGATTTCGTGCCAACGCAACCATTGTATAAGCATTTTTTTCAGCCAAGTCTTTCAGTTCAACAGGACTGCGCATCATGTTATTAGCATCTACTGGTAGACCTGCAATACTCAATGTTCCCTGTAGTTGGGCTCCATCTCCGGTTCCCTGCTGACCGATAATCAACTGACCAACTTGAGCCCATTTCTTCTCCTCTGCACTAGGATTGTCTTCAGCTGTTGGATTTAGTATAAATGGTTTGGATGCAAAATTATTCTCATCGTTTTTAGTCGGCAATGCATCTTTAATGATAGGATCGAGATGATTTGTTGGATATAACTTCCACCAGATATCTGAATTTTGACTAACCAATACAGAAACCTGTGTAACTCCCTTACCTGAAAGGTCATTTTTAAGTTCAAGCTTTGGTGTTTCCACTTCACCCGTTTCAATTTGGTAGTAATAAACTGGAGAAAGCTCCTGCGGAACCCCTTTCAGAACAAAGTATACATCATACTTTGTTTTTGGCTGTAACCCCTCAATCTTGAACTCATGCACACCATCTGGCGCAATGCCCTTACCATCTGCACCTGCAAAACTTCCTTGAATTGCACCTGAAAGTGAACCGAATGCCTGATTGACAATATCTTGTGCAACTGGATTAGTTATAAGTTGTGGTTGAGGAGCTTCACCATTAGTCGGTGGCGTTTGAACTGATGGCTTGGGCGATAATACTGCTGTTGGTGTTGCTGGTGTAACAACATAATACAAAGTTGCAGTACGTGTTACTTTAATTTTGGGAATGACAATCGAGTCACCAATATTTGTAAAATCCGGATAGGGCTTTTCAAACTTTGGAATAATTGTATCTACCAGAACGGTCATAAGCTCCAAGGATGGCGGTGTACCAACCAAAGTTACGCCATTTCCAACCAGTTGCTCCCAATACTGTGCTGGATTTTTTGCAAGTGATTCCAAATCTGCACGATTTCCCGCAATCGGAACGGAATAGACATTTACAATACGATTTGCCTCATCCACTGGGCGACCATTCAGCTTAGTAATCTTGAGCCCATAGCTACGCGGCAACTTGAACTCATTCAACTTTGTGAAAGCAGGTTTTTTCTTATTACCGTCTTGTACAGCACAAATTTGAGCTAGTGATACTGCGCTATTTTCCGCAACATGACCAATGACATCTTTTCCATCCACTTGAACCTTTACCCAATCATCTTTTCCATTTTTGCTTGACTTTTGGAGCAATTCAAAATCAATATCAGAGTTCGACCAAAAGATTAAATCAAAGAAAATATTATCTGAGACATCTGTAGACTGTGGGCGCAGTTCTAATCCCATATGCATAGTTTCGGGAAAATCTTTGAGTTTAGTCTGTACAATCCGTGAAAATACTGTTGCGAACTCCAAAACACGAGATTTATCCTCAATTTTATTGTTGGACGTATCATAAATTCCCTTGCTCAATTCCACCTTATATTTATTACCGCTGAGCAAAGGCAGTGCTTTGTGATCTCCCCCCTTGAATGTCAGAACTGTCTTACCTTCTTCCAGTACACAGACTACATTATTTTCTGCATAGTCTTTATCTGGTAAAACATTATCAAATGCCTTATCCATGTCATAGAAAATAAAGTTTTTCTTGACTGCAGCAATTAACGCCTCTCCAGTGAGCTCATGCAGTGAAGCACGCTTACCATTGTCATCAACTTCAACGCGAACTTCCTCATTGAATGCAATTTTGATATCAGAATCCACCAGCGGCTGACCATTAACCTCAGGATCAAACTTGAGTTCCACTGTCGGTGGGATTACATCGAGCGTCTTGATTTGAAGCATTACAACCTCTTTGGCTTTGTTTCCTGCCTTGTCTACCGGAAGCAGATAAACATCATAACCGGTCTGCGCTTCCAGACCAGAGATTGTAAACTTGCCTTCTTTATTCTCAGAAGCGTTTGCCTTCCCCTTAAACTTCGCATTGCTGCCAGACATGACCTGGAACTTTGCTTCATCAGAATTAAGCGGAACACCACCGCCTGTCCAGTCTTCTGGCGGAACCGGATAGGTCTCACCACGCTTGACAGCTACCCAGTAAACCGAAGCATCCTCGTTTACACTATAAACAACATCAACGCTTTTTTCCTTTGCGTTGTCGCCCTTTGGATACTTGGCATTAAATTCTGGTGGTGTCTTATCGCCTGTCTTGAAGCTCAGCTTCTTGACCGCGGAATGGTTAATGCCATCACTTGCAAGCAAGTACAGATCATAGTCTGTCTTTTCCTTAAGCCCATTGATTGGAAATACAATCGGCTCATTTTTCTTAACTTCCAGCTTGCCATTCGCACCCTTTACATGACCAGTCATAGTCTGTGTGCGCAGTTCATCCAGAGTCGGCGCAGGCAGACCCTTATTGTAAAGTGCATAGTACAGCGTACTGTTTTTGGTAATCACACCTTCAACCTGTGTATAGAAGTCCTTTTTCGGATCATCATCCACATAACCATCCTTGACAATGCGCGGATATCCTGCTGCAAAGTTCGGGACCGTGTTATCTGGTGTGCGGAATGTACGAGACTTGCTCTGGCTGACATTGCCGCGGGCATCCTTCATAACAACAGAGAATGTGTACTCTGTATCTGTTTTAAGGCTGGAAAGTGCTGTCTTAATATCCATTTCTGCCTGCTGAATGTTGGACTGTCCTTTGGTCAGCGCCTTTGCACCATAACTGGGCGGCTTAATCAGCTCGTCAGCAGATAATGGCTTATCTTCCTTGAGTGTAATGCCCCAATACATCGTACCTGGCTTATTGGTATTGACCAGTGCACTGGCTGCATTGGGTGCAATATCATTGACCTTTGGATAACCGGCATGGATGTGCGGATAAGAAGATGCCAATACTGCATCCTTACTGGTCATATTCTGTCCGCCAACATTTGCGGTAAGACCAGGACGAATTTCGATCTTGTCTGGCAGCATATCTATCTTTGTGCCTTCTGTATTGATCTTGGCATAACCAACATCACCAGCACCTGTAACAGTTGTACCTGTATCCAGATAAAGCTCATTAATCAAAGCATCTTGATCAATATTGACGGATGCGCCAAAAGCCTTTTCATCCACCAGCAGCTTCTTAATACTGCCACGACCCAGCGCAACTATACCCTTTGGTGTTTTCAGAACAACATCTTTGAAATTTCCGGTGAGGTCAACACGAATACCTTCTTCACCATCGATCTCAACCATTTGCAATCCGTTTCCACCATAGCATATATCCTCTAAATACGTGCTTGTACGCACAAATGTCTTACCGATATTGGTTTCACCATCTGCACGCACACTAATTGCAACATTGTTCGGGCTATCAATGATCATTTCTGCCGCGGTGGTGTTGCGCAGTGTAATGCTATCGCTATCACGGTTGCTGACACCTGCACCCGCTGCAATGATCTGTCCTGTCACACGCACATTGTTGAGCTTTACAAAACCCAAATCAACACCTGCTGTGATATACAGGTCACCATTGATCGTGGTATCATACAGCTCCACATCCGGTGCAGAAATCATCACATTGCCGCGCACCATACCCAGAGTGCGGCGACCAGATTGATTGATCGGTGTACCAATAGTGCGTTCCAGCATACTTGCGACCTCACCACGGGTGATCGCAGCCTGTGGACGGAAGTTACCATTGCTTTCGCCCTTTAGGATGCCTTTTTTTGCAGCCGCTGTAACAATACCACGGCTCCACGAACTGAGGCTTCTGCCATCCTTAAACAGCATATTTTCGCTTTCATCTGGGGTCAGCATGAGGTTACGACCGACCAATACAGCCGCTTCCTCGCGCGTCAGCGGATCATTGGGGCTGGCTACATTTTTACTGGAACCCTTAAAGTAGCCCTGGTTAAATCCTATGTTGATCTCATTTGCATACCATTCCGTTCCTTTGATGTCCTTAAATGGCTGCTTACCCAACTTTTTGTATCCAAAGGCACGGTTGACCATAGAAACGAACTCAGAGCGTGTAATATTACGATCTGGCTCCATACTTCCGTTTTGATCACCGCGCATAACGCCCCAATCCCGCAATTTTGTGAGGGATGGGTCTGCCCAATGTGCTGATGCTGTTGACTGCGCAGGTATTGGCACTGCGAGGTAAGTAAACAGCATGACCGCTGCCATAAGACCAGACAGCCAGCGTGATTTCTGTTTTTTCATAAATTTTTATCTCCCTTCATAAGTTCCAGACAGCAAACGACATTTTCCGCGCCGCCATTGTTCACTAAAAATCGCCTGTCGGATCATCGTTTCTTCCTCATTGGAAAGATCAGAAAAACGAGCGGCATACTTCCATCTTCTTGTGCCTGCAATCTCCGACCGAAGAATTTTCATTTTCACCACCAACATTTCTGTCGTGACTGGGATAACAACCTCACATTCTTCTCCAATCTCCAGTTCAACCGGAGAGAAAAATGCAATACCGCCCGCACTGAGATCGAACGATACGATTGGAGAGCGGAACATTTTTCCATCCCTTACACAAAGCAGCTTACTGTGGAAATCCATTCGCACACGCAGATGATGCCCTGTATCTGGTGCCATTCGTGTCACATTTTCCAAATAAAGGCGTCCGCCTCGTCTGGATGTGACCTCTCCACGATAAATCACATCAGGGTCTTCGGTCCAGCTAAAAAACACGATACGCATTTTCATCGCTTCTTTTATCTTGTCTTTTCCGCCTTCTGGACGTAATACCGCAATGAAATCACCGCGTTTGCTTTCGAGCTCTGCCTGTGCAACCAATGTATAGGCAGGATCAAAGAGCATCCATTTGTTGTCCTCTTTATTCAGTCTTTGCATATTGCGCTACCTCCGGGCTCATTTCCTCCATTTTGCGCTTTCCATCCGGCTGTGAAGGATCAAAATTTAGAAAATACACATAAATTTCAACGAGCGCAGTATACAATCCCTCTGGGATCTCTGCCCCCAACTCAAGCTGTGAGAGCATTGTAGCAAGCGAATTGTCCTCATAGATCGGCACACCGCTTTCTGAGGCAATGTCTACCATTCGCTCCGCCATATAGCCCATGCCCGTTGCTACAATGATCGGTGCAGCCTCACCATTCTCATATTTAAGCGCAACTGCGCGCTGACTAGATGCTGACATTGATGCTGTTCTTCCTTTCATATAGGCGCGGAAACACCTCAGACAAGCTGACTGGCTGCCGCATTGTGTCTACTACAACGTTTTTCGGTTCCAATCCACATTTTTGCAAGATATTGCTGACGCTTGACTGGATCACTTTTTTAGCTGGTGATAATTTTTCGGGATATGCAATGCGCAAATCCACTGCCTTTTCCCCATGCAGCTCGACCACAGCATCAAACAGACCCAAGTCCTGGATATCGAACTTGAGCAGCAGCCGGATGGTGCGTTCCTTGTTTTCACCATTTCGCTGGCTATTGTCTGCATCTGGATCGATCCACATTTCAGAAAACATCATACGTCCATTCCATTCGAGCGGGATCATAAGATGCGTCAGCGGCATATATACACTTTGATTGAGCAAGAGCGCCTGCATCATTGCTTCAAATGCCTGTCTTGCCTCCAAACCGCCTTCCCCACGCAGCGCGCGCTCTGCCATATTCATCAAGGTCTGCATGAGCATATCCTGCTTGGAAGCCTGTTCAAATTCGCTGTTGCGCAGAAGCAGCAGCAAACTCTTGTCATCGAGTCCGCCCAATCGGTCTCGAATGGCAGTATAACCACCAAGCTGTCGGAAAGCCTGTAATGTAGACTCTTCCGAACCATTCTCATAACGTGCAATTTGCAGCGTCAACATAGACAGCAGTGTGCGGGGAAGTCCCATGTCATGGGTACGGGAAACATAATTGCCCATATATGGCATGATTCCATTTTGCAGGATGGACATTGCACCTGCACGATCTCCGCGTTGCAATGCCTTCTGCAATTGGGCTGCCAGATCATTTAAGCCGCCGCGTGCCGAATTGGGCATTGCCTCAGACATCCGTTGCAAAATGCTGAGCATACTTTTAGAGATATGCTCTGTGGATGCCATATCATTATATTTTTTGAGAAACTGTAAAATATCACCTTTCATGCCCGGCATCTCTGAGCCGTTGAAGATCTCACGCAAAATATCAAAGAATGCACCCTTGAACCGCACTGATGACATGCTTTGCTGTTTGAGGAACATCAAAAGCTGTGCTTGATCCATTGTCAACATTTTGAGGAACTGTGCCAGCTCCTGTGCCATATCTGTGGACAAACCAGAGGAAACCAATGTCTGCATACGTCCAAGCAGCAGACCGGACATAGTGTCTGTCAACGTAGGAGTACGACGCAGCTGCTGAATGAAACTCTCAAAATTTGAGTCATATCTATGTAGATATCCACTGCTGTCTGCACCCTGCTGATCGGTCTTTCCATCTGGTCGGCTCACACGATTGGGTGTTACGACATTTTGAATTTGAGTATCCCCTGGCGTAATTGGATTATGCCGCGGACTGGTATTTTCATAGCCCGTCGTTGGCGTTGTAACTTTCATAATATCTGCCATAGATTGCTCCGTTTCTTCGCACCAATCCATGCCCCCTTTGGGCAGGATAAAATATACCGCGCAAATCCTATATTTTCTTTAAGAATACCCTTAATTCTCCATATGTTTTGGACGATATTAAAAAGAGACTATATGAAAAGGCGGTGTTCCTTAATGGATAATGGCAACGATAATATATTGGAAATGTACCTGTACGAGACAAACACCCTGCTCGAGCAGCTCGATGGGATTCTTCTGAACTCGGAACAGGCAAACACCTTTACAGAAGATGATGTGAATGAGATCTTCCGCATCATGCATACACTCAAGGGTTCATCCGCCATGATGGAATTTCAGGCCCTGACAACGATCGCACATCGCATCGAGGACTTGTTTTTTGTCATCCGCGAACATTCCATGGATGCAATCCCGGAAGATCTTCACCACGAACTATTCAATCTCATGTTCCTCTCAACAGACTTTTTCCGTTCTGAGGTCAAGAAGATCGAAAACAGCGAACCCCTTTCTGAAGATATCGACACATTCCTCTCAGATATTAATAGTTTTATGCAGAAAATTAATGGAGGCGGTGGTGCTGCAGCGGCAGCGGCTCCGGCAGCGGCTCCGGCAGCGGCTCCGGCGGCGGCTCCCGCTGCAAGTGTCGGCAGCGAAGGTAATACGCTGCATGTCTTCTTTGATGAAGGCTGCGGTATGGAAAACCTGCGCGCATTTATGCTGGTCACCTCTCTTATGGAAGCAGGTCTTGAACCCACTTACGAGCCTTCCGATGTAGACAGCAACCCAGATTCTGCTTCTACCATTGTGGACAAGGGCTTCCTGCTGCACTTTGCAAATCCAGAAGCGCTTGATGTTGCAATTGAAGTTGTAAAGGGTGCAAGCAACATTCAGACATATGAGGTTCTGGCCAATACAACCGCTCCCACACCGGCTCCGGCGGCAGATCCAGAACCAGTTGCTGCTGCTGAACTGCATACAGCAAAAGAACAGCACACTCCAGCTCCAATGGATGCACCTGTGCATCAGCCTTCTGCTGGCGGCGCACCTTCTGGCAATGCAAGTGCCAATCGTGGAGCAGCAAGCAAGCAGAGCATTATCAGCGTAAACCTGTCCAAGCTGGACAGCCTGATGGCAATTGTTGGTGAGATCGTCATCACAGAGTCTATGGTAACCTCTTCCCCAGATATCCGCGGTCTGAAGCTGGATAACTTCACAAAGTCTGCACGTCAACTGCGCAAGCTTACGGACGAGCTGCAAGATATCAGTATGTCCATCCGCATGGTTCCGGTTTCCGGCACATTCCAGAAGATGAAGCGTATCGTGCGTGATATGTCCCAAAAGCTCGGCAAAAAAGCGCGTCTTGTGATTGAGGGTGAAGATACCGAGGTTGATAAGTCCATCGTTGACAGCATCGGCGACCCGATCATGCATATCGTGCGTAACTCTATGGATCATGGTCTGGAAGAGAACGTGGAAGATCGTATTGCTGCCGGCAAGGACCCACAGGGTACCATTACATTGTCCGCAGCACACACTGGCAGCGAAGTCATCATCACCATTCAGGATGACGGTCAGGGTGTCAATCCAGAAGGCGTTCTGGCAAAGGCACGCAAGAATGGTCTGTTGACCAAGCCTGAGAGCGAGTATACCCACAAGGAGATTCTTGCATTCCTGATGGCGCCTGGCTTCTCCACCAATAAGGAAGTTACAGAATATTCCGGTCGTGGTGTTGGTATGGACGTTGTAAAGGCAAACGTAGAAAGCGTTGGCGGTACCGTTTCCATCTCCAGTGAGATCGGTAAGGGCATGTGCGTAACGCTGAAGATCCCGCTCACACTGGCAATCGTAGATGGTATGGAGCTGTCTGTTGGCAAGTCTATCTTCACCATTCCGATCCACAACATCCGTCAGTCCTTCAAAGTTTCTGAAGGCGAAGTCATCCATGATGCAAATCACGGCGAGATGATCAACCGCATGGGCAGCTTCTACCCGATCGTGCGCATCCATGATCTGTATCAGATCGATACCGAGATCACAAACATCGAAGATGGTATCTTGGTGTGGGTAGACTCTGGCGAACTCTCCTACTGTCTGTTTGTTGACGAACTACTCGGAGAGCAGCAGGTCGTTGTAAAGCCACTGCCTTCCTACTTAAATAACTTTAACATTAAAAATTCGGGCATCACCGGCTGTACGATCATGGGCGATGGTAATATCAGTATTATTCTCGATATTGCCAACCTGTATATGGCTGCACAAAACGGCAATATTCTGCACTAAGCCCAAGAAAGAAAGGAGACAAAACCTATGTCTACTGAATCAATGGATATGACGATTGATACGCTGACTGGAGAGCTCATTCACACAGACACGCTGATGACGAAATATTTGACCTTTGTTGCTGACAATCTCCTGTTTGGTGTCAATGCTTCTTATGTCGTTGAGATCATCATCAACCATGCGCTGACCTCTCTGCCTATGACGCCTGATTATGTCAAGGGCATCATCAATCTGCGCGGTCAGATCATTCCGATCATTGATACACGTCTGCGCATTGGACACCCTGCTGCTGAAGCAGATGACAGCACCGTATGTATTATTGTACTTGATATCGATGGCACACAGATTGGCATCTTGGTCGATCGTGTTGCACAGATGGTCGATATCGATGAGACGCAGATCTCCACAGGTCCAGTCAGCGATCAGCAGCTTGTCAGTGGTATGATCTCTCTTGCAGACGGCAGTGATACCATGCTCGTGCTGGATTGCGCACGTATGATCAACGAAGCCTGACCCCTAGGGAGGAAACCTGCATGTTTGACCTTTCCGATCGCGACTTTCAACGACTCACCAGTTTTATTAAAGGTAAATTTGGTATTGATCTGACGCAAAAGCGTCAGCTCATTACCAGCCGCATGTCTACTACCATTGCTGCACAGGGATATTCGAATTTCAGCAGCTATGTTGATCATATTCTAACTGCTGCAACACCAGAAGATATGGAGCTGCTGCTCAACAAGCTGACAACCAATTACACTTACTTCATGCGTGAGCAGACCCACTATGATTTCTTCCAAAACACCATTCTCCCAGATCTTGTACGCCGCCACCAGCAGGATCGCGTGTTATCCATCTGGTCTGCTGGCTGTTCTTCCGGAGAAGAGCCTTATAATATCTCCATGATCCTCATGGATTATTTGGGTGCTTCTGCCTCCCAATGGGATACTCGTGTATTGGCAACTGATATCTCTCAGCGTGTATTGACAGCCGCGCAAAAGGCCACCTACGATTTGCCTCCAGATATTCCATCCACTTGGCGGCAGAAATACTTCACGAAGACCCCCGGAAGCTCACTCTACACCGTTGCACCCAGCATTCGTAAAAATGTGATCTTCCGCACCTTTAATCTAATGGATCCCATTCAGTTCCGCTTAAAATTCGATGTTATCTTCTGTCGCAATGTTATGATCTACTTTGATCAGCCGACAAAAGATGCACTGGTACAGCGTTTCTATAACGCGACTGTACCTGGTGGATACCTACTGATTGGTCATTCAGAAACGATCAATAAGGACAGTAGCCCTTATGAATACTTACATCCTGCCACCTACCGCAAGGCATGAGCCCCCCATTGCCCGCCGCTTTATGCACGGGCAATTTTCATTAGGGCGTATCTGAAAACAAAGAAATCGACGAATTTTTCGCAGTGAGTGCGTA
>JAHHRJ010000026.1 GCA_020025885.1 Butyricicoccus sp.
TATATTCGCATATCTCTGCTGTTTGTGCAACTTTTATTTTTCAGACAACCCCTAGCTGAGTTGACGAAATTAGCAAAAAAACCACTTGGTTTTATTCAATCTCCCCTCTAAGACTAGAAAAATATTTTGATTCAGCAAAAAAATAATAATCTTTGCAAGATAATTAAACAGGGCAGCTCAACCAAGCCGCCCTGTTTTCACGCCTATTTACTTCTTCCCTGTCAGCTGCTGTACCAGCTTCGGCAGCTCCTCGATCCTGCCGCCGCACAGGCGATCAAGATAGACCATAGGCTGCACGCTGCATTCCTGCACGGCGATCTCGCCCACAGCGTCCACTTTGACCACTCCTGCATCGATCAGCCTTCGAAATGTGCCTTGCGCCCAGTCGGGCATCTCGGCCGTATGCTTATAGACTTTCATTTCCTCGGTTTTCTCCTTTTCGGTTTGGGTCAGTTTGTTTCGGAACGCCTGCCAGAGCGCAGGATCGTCTACCATAGGCCCAGGGCAATGCTTACCAGTCACGTCATAGTGCCGCACGACGCGCTTCACTGGCACGTCATACCACTTTATCAGCTCGCGCACGAACTGCGCGGCATGATCGATGCTTCCCTGTCTGACCCTACCCTTTTTGTCGTTCATGCAGATCTCCACGCCGATGCTGTTTTGGTTGCGGCACTCGGGGTGGCGAAACTTTTTCGCGCCGGAGTGCCACGCCACGCAATCGGGCGGCACGCTCTCCCAGATCTCATGCTCGTCCACGAAAAAATGCGCCGATCTGCCCACCGATTCACGCGCGAAATAGTCCGCATTGTTTTTGGCAGTATCGCCCTCATTGCCGGTATAGTGGACAACGATATACTGCACTTTTTCGCGCCCTTTTCGGGTATAATTCCCGCTGTGACTGCGTTTTGTCTTGATTTCCATACGATATCCTGTCCTCTTGTCGTATTGTGCCAGCTGGTACTGCTCGATCAGCCGGATCAGCTTTGCGGCATACTCCGGATCGGTCGAGTAGCCGGCACGCTGGAGCTCCGTGCAGGCAGTCTTATAGCTGCCTGCATGGATGACCGCGCCATACCGCGCAGAGGTCGTTAAAAATAGCGAGTGATCCCGAATGGAGTCCGTCCAGGAGTCATACGCCCGGAAATGATCGGTGATGACGACCGGCGGATCGCCGTCAAACCACTCTTTTGTTTGGATCGCATAGCGTGGGCCGCTCCAACGCTTGTCCGCCTTGATGCCAAAGAGGGCATTTGCACAGGTAGCAAGCTCAGAAGTACCCCAGCCGCTTTCAAGAATCGCCTGCACGATGGTCACAGAGGCAAAGATCCCAGATATCTGCATATCCTGAAACGCACAAGCGGCGATCCGCTGGATAAAGTCCTTGGTGTGCTGTGTCATGATGTTCCTTTCCATGTGTCCAAATTGGACACATTTTTTATTTTTGCGTCGGCTTGCCTTGCAGCTGCTCGATCGCTTTCATGATTGTATCTGGAATAGGAAGCCCCATCCTGCCAGCATTCTCAATGATCGAAATGGTTTCGTTTACGATATACGCGATTACAACAGCATCGCGCACGAACGATGTGCCCAGCACCACATCCAGCCGGACAGCCACTAGGACGATCACAAGTGTCATGCCCTTTTTGAGCAACCCACGCCAGCAGGCGGCGCTGTTTAATGCACCTGTCTGTGTCTTGTCGCTTTGCTGAAAAACACCGGCAACAATCAGCCCAGAAACATAATCCAGAGCCATGAACAGCATGAGCGTCATGATTGCCGCATCCCAGCCGCCAAACAGCTCACTGATTGCCGCGCCTACCACCGCCGCACCTCCCATAACAGCAGCTTTTGCCTGTGTCAGATGTACACCCATAAATCACACCGCTTTCTTTTCCGGCTCCATCGTACCGCCAAACTCCGGCGGTACAAATTCTGGTGTACCACATTCCTCAATCAGAATCGTTGCAACCTGTTGCTTGAGCTTTGCAGGAACCTTGTCAAAGGTAATAACCTCCAAAATAATCTTCTGTGCAAATAACATAGCCATCATATCAATTTCTCCTTTCGATGACATTAAAAAATATAATTTTAACGCAATTTCCGCGCAAAATTTACGCATAAACTTCTTGTGCCAGTTCCATGAAAAGATTCTCATGAAACGTGGATTGCTGCTCTAAGGCTTCCACCTGATTGCGCAGCCCTTCATTTTCCTTTTCCAGCTCCGCCATAGATAGGCGGTGCCCGTCGTCTGTACGCTTCCACCATAAAGCCATTATTGAAAGCCTCCTTGAACAGATGTAATATAACCTGCTTTTTTACTTTTCCCGCGCTCCGCAGTGACACGAAAGGCAAACTTCCAGCCATTTGTCTGTGTTTTGTTCTTAAAAACATGGTTGCGGCTCAGCTTTGCGTCCTCGGTCGCATCTTCCCATGCGGGGGCATCATCACCAGCATTGTTTGTGACCTCAACCTTAAAAGCTGCATCCTCTGGAATAGCTCCCAAAACCTTGATAATGCAAACGCTGATTTGCTTTTCCACTGCAAGCGGCTCCGAAAGCATGATCACCGCCTTGTGCACCTTCTTGGTAAAGGTGAGTGCAAGGGTGCTGGATGCGCCTTCTGCATCCGTGGCGATGATTTCCGCGGTCTGTTTGCCGTTGAGCACCTTCTGGAAGAAAGCACCCGTAATTTGGAACGTATTGGACTGTCCCAGCGTCACCTGATAGGTGCGCTTGACCATGCCACCGACCTTTTCCGTGACGGTTACAGCCTGATTCTCCACATCTGTTACCGTGTAAGGGATTGTGAATCCCTCGGACTTGTCGCCCAGATCGCCCGACAGCTCGCACTGAATGGCAGGCGCGGTATTGTTGCTGATGGTGCGCACAGGGCTTGTGGTGTAGCCCGATGTATCCCCGAATGCGTCATGCGCCTGCACACGGTATGCAACGCTGGTATGTTGCCCCTTGGGGATGCTGTCCGAATAGGACAGGTTAGAGCCCCGATAAATCTGCGACCAACTGCCCTTGCCGTCCCACTGCCGTTCCAGCCGATAGCCTTCCAAATTGCCATCTGGGTCGCTGGCAGCTGACCAAGTGACCGTAATGGACGAGCCGCCTTGGGGCTTGACCGGAACATTGATTGCAGACGGCGCATTTGGCGCACGGTTGTTGACAACAGTTTTATTA
This sequence comes from Butyricicoccus sp., assembly GCA_020025885.1. GTDB lineage: Bacteria > Bacillota > Clostridia > Oscillospirales > Butyricicoccaceae > Butyricicoccus. The sequence continues at coordinate 3,192 of JAHHRJ010000026.1, forward strand.
CTGCTTGTCCGCCAGCCCGAACGCTCACCATTCGTATCATAGGCACAGACGCGGAACATAACCGTACTTGTGCCGTGTGGAATTGTTGTGCTGGTGCTGGTTGCTGAGCCTTGATAGATCTGCGACCAGCTGCTGCCGCCGTTGTACGACCGCTCAACGATATAGCCCTCAAGGTTGTTGTCTGGATCATTGGACGCCGACCAGCTGACTGAGCACGATGCACCGCCCTTGATGGTGGACGGGAGGTTGATGGTGTTGGGAGCGATAGGGGGCTGGTTGGTTGTAACATTGTTGTTACTATCCACAGATAATTCTGGGTCTAATACCATTGCGGCACGCACATTACTACTAGATCTGTGCGATCCCATAATGTAGCTACCATTTTCATTAACCATCATCACATAACCATTTTTGTAAGCATCAACTTTGTAGTATGGATCACGTAGCCACCATCTTCCATACTGACCATTTGTACCTTTGCAGCGTAACAAGGAGTTATCACGCCTAAAACAGTCAAATTGTGTTTCCGCTTCGTTGAGCAAAAATGCATGAGCACTCAACCCTCTTGACCGCGTTTGCGCCTCATGTCCAGATTTCCAAACAATACAAGGTAAATCAACCTCTTTGACACGGGGTCTAATAGATGCATCCAGATCCAGATGTACCTTATCCAATATACCCCTGATTTGCGCATCAATAATATTGACGGCGTATGCGTTATAACGGTCAAAGTCCACATCTGATAGCAATGCATTGCGTGACAGTACCCATGTCCCTCTGCAAGAGGTATCATAACCGCTAGGTAAACCTTGATAGATTACGATAAAATCCGTTGGTTGATTTTTGTATTTCAGCTTGACAATACTGCCAACAGGCAAACTGCCCAATTTATTCGACATTAAAATCCAATCCTCCTTTCTTGTTCATTCCACACGCCCTGCGCGTTTACGCCATCCAGCGTCTCGAACGTGACAATAAACGGGTTACCGTTTACGTCCGTGCCATACTGCAATTCGATGAGGCTCAGCCGGGCATTAAAGGCTGCAATTTGTGCCAGCAGATGCGGATGAGATGCCCGGTCATCGTTGTGCGCTGCAATGAGCTTTTTCACATCCTCCAGAAATAGTGGCAGCACAACACTTGTGCAATACTCCACAAGGTTCTCCGACGTAATAAAAGCGTCTGCATGATATTCCAGCGTCATGTCCGCTGTGTTGCTCACGCCGATCGCAACTGGGAAGCGGCGCACCTCGACCGCGCCGCCCTCTTTGTAGGGCTGTACATATTGGGGGTACTGATCCAGACAGCCATAGTAGATCATGACCTCTGCACCGTCTTTTCCGCGTGCAAAAATGCCAAATTCGGATAGATAGAAACCGTTTTCCAACCCGCCGTTCAGGTCGTTGCGATACTCAATCGTCATGTCAACCTGTTGACGGTTTACAACGGGCGCAGTGCTGGTTGCCTGCGCAATGGGTTTGACCAAATCGGTCAACTCAGACGGTTCCACGCCCTCTTGCGGCACGCCCTCACCAACCATGCACCGCGTAATGGTCAGCGTATCGCCTGCCAGCAGTCCGGCGATCAGCTCCCGACCTTTTGCCGGGATAATAAATCCATACATATCAAATCACCTCCAAAGGTGGTAATACAGTTGTCATTGTGCTGCATATCATACCACCAGTCTTCGCAGAGGTGCGCAGCGTCCGCGCTGGTGACCACTGCGGCAGCACAGTCTGTTCATAGGACGGTACAAGCGTACCGCCGAAATACAAAATGGTTTCCAGCGGTGGGCTTTCGATTTCCATCCGTTCCAGCTGCGCGGATGCTCTCTTAACCTTTTTGAGCAGGCTAATAAACTTATCAATCTTCTCTTGCGTAATGCCTCGCGCTGTTGCACAGATACGGAATGTGCCCGGTTTTCCATCATACTCAAACCACTCTGTGACATGCCCTTTTGTGAAATAGCTTTGTATAACACTCTCAGCCGCCCATTTGGTGCCCAACCGCTTGTACACCAAGTCACTGTTTCGCACCAAATCGCGTTTTGTCTCAATATTTGCGCCATAGTCGTACCACAAAATATTAAGCTCCCAAGCAAGTTGATCCAGCTCTTGTTCTTCCAGTTCATCAATATGATCCCATGTAGATAGCAACCGTATCTGCGCAGCAATCTTGGGAATGATTTTGTCAAGCCCTGTGCCGAGTGCCTGATTGGTAGGATCTGAACGCATGAATGCCGGGAGTAACTGGCTAAAATTCAGATTTTCCAGTTTCATCAAATCACCTCATGCCGAATGACCGCCGGACCAGTAAACTTTGCCACTTGCGCTTTTGTCAGCGTCTGGAATGATGGATGTGTAATCTCTACGCGCACTGCCCCTGTTCCCTCTTCTGGTGCCAAGATAAACCGCCTGAGCTGGTCTGGGTTAATATCACGCGCAAGTGCTGCGGTCTGCCAAGTGTTATACTGTTCAATTGCTCCTCCTTTACCTTCCATAGTCTGTACAGTCTCAGCTTCTCGCTCTCTGATGCAGTAGTAAGTCAGCTCTATGCTGTATTCAACCGCTTCAGGAGTAAACGCCTCCACTTTATCTGTCATAGGACGTACATCATCCGCCGAACAAATCGCCAGCACCTTTTGCAAGGTTTCTTCGTCCGGCAAAGCACCGCCTTTCATAAGCGGATACAGTTTAACCACGGTTGGCATATCTTCGGGACAATCCACTGCGACATCGATAATATCTGGATCTGCGGTCAGTGCCCAATACCGATAGCTGCTCTCTGGTCCTGCCGTAGACTGTGTTGCAGGCGCAAGCCGGATGCGCTCACGCAGCCGGTTATCGCCTTCTGTTGTATATGGTTCGCCATCATCGCCACCTGTGCTGTTCGTGGTATTCTCTGCGCCCGAAATATACGGAATCAGGTCAACCAGCGTTGCAATTGTGCCAGGAGTCAAACCGTTATACGCTGCGCCGCCTTCCTTGCATACCGCACGTATGACAATTTCTGTTTCGCCAGCTGGAAGAACCTCAGAAACCTCAGTGGAAAAATATAAACTTCCATCGCTTGTGATCCGCGTTCCAGCCGGAATAATGATATTTTCTTTTTGCACTGCATCTACGGTAAAACGGAACATTGCGAATGCGGGAGAAGGCTTTGCACGTTCCACGTTGTACCGCGTACCAATCGCATCCAGTACGAAACCTCTTGCATATTGTAGCGTTCGCTGTTTTGCCTTATCGTTAAACTCGTTATACAGATTCACCAAAACCGCTACCAACGCCTCGCCAAAGATACGGCGCTCATCGCCCGGATACAGCGGTTCTTCTACTGCATCCATCAAGGTACCAATGATAGCGGTATAGATCTGCGCAGCATCCGTTTCTACATAATCAAATGTAACTTGCATCTTACACCTCGCTTACATCTGCTGTGACAACATAGCCGCCCAAAGCATCCCTTGTATCTACGTGGATCTCATCAACCGTCACGCGCGGTTCGTATGTCTCGATCAGCCACTCAGCTTCCTGCATGATCTGCGGCATGGCAATCTGTGCTGGTTGATCCAAAAGACGGGGATCCAGTCCTTTGACGCGTTCGTATGGACACTGTCCACGAAATAACTGCAATAGGTTTTGCACGCACACCTGTGGGTGTCCATTTTCCTTTGCTCTCATGCCATCCCCCTATCGTTTTGGCTTTTTTGCAGCCTTGTCTGACTTGGATGCAGTCGCATCCATAGCCTGCCGCTTCTTCCATATATCATCGATATATTTCTCGGATGATTTCTGAAAGCTGCTTTTTTCCTCTTTTTTGGACTTCTTTTTAGAAGAACCAGACTTTGAAGCCTTTGCAGAGGTGCTTGCTAGCTGTGACTTTTTCCCTTCCGCATACTCTTCCAATGTGATTGCAATTTTGCAGGAAATCATTTCGCCCTGTACTGTCAGCTTGACATCCGATGTTGCGACCTCCTTGAGCATCATCTTGGGCGGTCCAAAACGCTTAGAGCCGATATACAGTGGATGTGCTTGTCCGATGAGCTCCTCCCATTCGTCGATCTGACCGCGGGGATCTACACCCAATGCACGCATATAGGTCGTCTCAAATGTCATGGGGCGCAGCTCTCGACCGCGCGTATTGGTTGGCTCTGTGCCACTGGTGTCGTTCTCACTGTCGCTTTTGAGCTTCATAGAAGTCGTGAAATTGCCAAAGGGAACGACTTTAGACGGTGAAACAAGAAATCCTTTCGGTCCCCATCGTACCATGTACACCATTTCCATAGACCTCCTTAGTGTGGTGTACTGGTTTCACCATGTACACCTGTGTGTGTATGGGAATTGAATGCAGCTGTATCCGCGACAAAATCAGAGGCTGTGACCTCCAGCTCCACCCTGACCTCGCCCTTCAGATCATGGTTCCACTCCCCATCCATACGCGCCAATACCAGCCCTGTACAGTCCTCGAACTCCACAAAAGCGATCGGCATGCCGACTTCCAGACATTCCAGCAGGAAAAATGGAACGGTCAGTGTACAGGATACCGCGCCGGGTGCATTGCTAATGACTGCCGTAATGCTTTTTCCACCATCTTGAATGGTGGAAACCAGCCCTTTATTGATCTGTGCCATATCAGTAGCCCTCCAATAGTCTGCGGAAAAATATCTTGCTCATCCCCTGACTGTAATCGTTGCGTATATGATCTAAAAACACAGTGCCATCCCAAGACGGGGCACGGGCATTGCTCAGCTCTACGCATGATGCCGCTGCATAGCTGGGCAAAATCCGTGTATGCACAAAGCCGCCGATACAGTCCTTGTTGACCGCGCGTAAGATCCCTTTTGCAAAACGAGCAGCTTCCGCTGTGCTTCCAACTCTGCCTGGATCAGAGGTCTTATACACACGGCTTGCGCCATTGTGTGCCGCATAGCTTCCGGTATAACTCCCGCTCGCGACCTCGCAGCTGCCATAGAGCAGACTGCGGTTATCCTTATACTTATAATCCCCATCCGTAGACACAGTCAGCACTTCACTTGGCTGCTGTGCTTCCATATATGCCTCAGAATACAGTACAAGCTGCTTGTCGTAGACCAGAAAAGAACAGCCTTCAAACATGGCACGGCGATGCAGAAAACGGAAGTCACTTTCAGTCTGCTGAATATAGGCGTATCGCTGGTCTTCCACTCCATAGCTGGCAAAGGATAAACCGTTTCGCACTGCGATCTCCTGCCCCAGCTGGATCAGTCCGACTTGCTGCCATGCTTTATTCTGGATCTCGAATCCAGTCGCAGGTGCAGACATTGCCCGCAGGTCATAGGTTCCATTCTGCGGCGTTGCCGCAGTCAGAAACATCGTTCCGGTCCCAATAGTGCCATAATCCACCTTGATCTCATCCCCGATTTCCGGTGCCCATGTATCCCACATCCCATGTACATCATTGACGCGCAGCATAAGGGTGTCAGCGTGTCCTCCCGCATACATATCATGCCAGCACCGGTTGATCGATACATCCTCTGTGATATCTGCGCCTTTATATGTAATCTGGATCACGTCTTGCGCCTCCAAGGGGGCAAGGTCTCAGGCAATGTCAATCGCGCTGCTGGCGGAATGATGAGCGCCACCCCTGCCTCAAATACCAATGTGCTGTAATATGCCGGATTTGCAGCCATAATTGCACTCGCCTGCTTTTCATCGTCATAGTACTCCAGTGCAATCAAATCAAATGTATCGCCCTCAACAGTGATATGTACATCATCCATAAACAAGTTCGCTCCTTTCTGTCCACCATTCTTCCAGCAGATCCATAAACGCAGGATACTCTGCTTCGATTGCCTGCATAATGGATTGCTTATCCGTCATGCCCGTCACGGTGATATTGGGTGCGAATGTCACGCCGCCAAGATCAATGGATTGATTCTGCTGACCACCGGAAAGAGAAATGCCTGATGTATCAGAAAGCATCCGTCCGGCTCTTGCCAGAGGGGATTCGCTATTATCCGATCGTGCACTATGCATGAAAGAAAGGGCGCGCTTGCCTACACCAAGCAGCTGCCCTGCTCTCTCCCAGTAGGATAGGTTCTGTTGACGGTATCGCGGATCAAAGCTGATGACCGCTTCCATTCCTGCCTCACCGGCAATGGAAAGTCCATTGGTAAAGCCGCCCTTTGCATAGGCTTTCACACTTTTGTCTTTTCCGCCGCCAAACAAGCCGCCGATGGCATCTTTCGCGCCGCCATACAGCTTGCCGATCACAGGGATGCTTTCGATTTTTGCCGATAAACTTGCGAGCTTATCCCCAATCCAACCAAAAAATCCTGCAACTGCCGCTTTTGCCGCATCAAAAGCACCTGCAATAGAATCCCGAATCCCACCAAATATTGATGTGATATTGTTCCAAAGCTCTGCCGCTTTGATTTTTACGGTATCCCAGTTTTGCCAAAGTGCTACACCTCCAGCAATCAATACACCAATGGCAGCTGCAACAAGAAAAATAGGGCTAGTCAGTACAGCCATTGCTCCATTGAGCGCCCAAGTTGCCGCCGTCGCCGCTGTAATCGTTCCATTAGAAATTCCTAACGCAACTGTTTTAACACCTTCTGCTGCTGCCATTAACAATGTTTGGTTTCCAACCTGAATGGTAGCAATTTTATATGCAGCAAATGCACCTGTTAAGCCAGCAACAATTGGCGTCAATACGCTTGCACGATCAGATATCCACTCGATTGCAATACTTACATTATCCATTGCCTGTACCGCCATATCAAATGCATCAGATATCTTAGCTGACAATATATCAAAATCTCCATTAGAAGTCAGCTCCAAAACTTTATCTAAAATTTTTGTGATGCCTCGCTGCACACTCGTTGTGACGGGTTCCATTCGTTCGCCCAGTTCTGCCAAACGATCCGTATAGTCAGATTGGGCATTGCGTGCTTCGATAATACTTGCATTATTCTCACGGTACTTTTGCGCAGCTTCTTCATATAACGAGTTCAGCACTTCTGTGATGAGGGCGGAGCGCTCCTGTTCGGTGGACAGTGATTCCAGCTTTTCATTCATGGCATCCTCACTGACACCAGCCCAGTTGAGGGCATCCGCCAAAACGCCTGTGACCTTGGATACCTTTGCCGTCTCATTTGAGGCTTCCGTCAAGCCCTCAACCGGCAGGCTATCTCCAAATGTACCCCATACACCAATTGCGATATTCGTCCATTTGGTTAGATCTGCTTCCGTATCAACAAATTTTGCAAGATGGTTTACAGCTTCTACGCTACGATCTTCTTCGCCCAACGCACTGTAAAATTGCTTATATGTTGCAGTAGCAAGTTCGGTGGACTTTCCAGCACTCTCCCATGCAGTCTCCAGCTTTCCCATGTCTTCACGGTATTCTCTGGTGCTTTCCGACAAACCATACAGACTGGATATTGCATCCTGACATTTTGCAATCAGTGCGCTGATGCCATTCCCGATCAGGCTTGCAATCGCACCTTTCATAACAGTGAAGCCATCAGATGCATCGTCTGTACTCTGAGAAAGTTCCTGCGTGGCATTCTGTGCATAGCGCATTCTCTGCTCATTTTGGCTTAAGTCCGATGACAATTCCCGAATGTTATTTGCAAGCTCCTGCGCCCGCTGAGAACCTTGTTCATTTCTAAGAATATATGATGCATACTGTCGCTGTGCAGCTTGTAGCGTAGCACGTTGTAAATCCATTCTGGAAGATAACTCATCCACTGCATCTGCTGCATGCCGTGCACCTTGACTCATATTGGATAAGCGATCAACCGCCTGACTCACTGCATTGCGCAGACTTGCGTCAAGCTGACCACCAATGCGAATCAGTGCTTCAAGTTCTCTGACTCTCCCCACACATAATCACCTCACTTCCTGTGCAGTTTGGCTTTTTTCATCTTCTTTTCTCGCTCGTGGGCTTCTTCAATCGCTTCTGCATACTCAGCAATGAAGTCGATCACACGCCATGCTCCAAGGGCTGTGACACTGGTGTGATAGGCTCGGCTGTAATCTCGGAGGGCGCGGCGGACGGCTTTTGCGGAGAGCCTTCCGACCGCAAAATAAAATCCCGTCCAATCCCCATAAACTCCAGCAGATCCGCACCACTGACACGCTCCATGTCTGAAAAGTCGATCTGCGGATTTTTTGCGATCACGGCGGCAAAGCCGAGATAGGGATGAAAGCCAAAATCAAATTCAACCGTCGGAACGATAGCAATGTTTTTTATACCTGCCGCCGCACGGCTGCGTGCTTCCGCCTCGCAGAACAAGGCTGCAGTGATTTCATCGGTATCATAGGTCAGTTCTTTCACCTCTGCCCCATTCACCATGATTGGCTTTTTCAGCTTCATAATGCCTTTCATTTTGATTTTCTCCTTTCGTTTCAAAGCATAGAGGACAGATCTTGCGCATAGTCCTTCCCCATGATGCGCACGATACCAGCCAAACGGTCGATCAGGAACAGCTCTTCCCCATCCACATACAGCGCATAGCGTGTCACCATTATGGTCACTTCGTTCTCAGAGGGCGATGCAACCTCTACGCCAATGCCCGGAATCTTTGTGGGTGTTCCACGCAAAAACGCTTTGCATCCCACATTTTTTGTAAATCCGTCTGCATCCGTTACCGTTTGCGCCCATCGCACCTCCAGTGATTTGATATTGGCTTTCAGTAGCCGTCCCAATCCCAAATCCTGACCGATTTTTGTCACAGACGCTTCCATATTTTCCAAAAGCTGCCAAATCGGCAGCGACATTGTACCCATCGCGGAAACATCTGCTGTCTGCGGCACAACTTCCGGCAGCGTGATCGCCACGTCACGCGCTACCAATGTATTTTCATCGTAAACGGTATCTCCGACGACTGGGCCGCAAATCGGCACAAAGATCCCTGCCATTATTCACTCGCCTCCCCGAAATACGTATCGAATCCTGCGCTGGAATACGCAACCTTGAGTGTACCGGATTTGAACGGCGGTGTCGGTGTGCCCTCAAACCGCCAAACAAAGTTGCCTTCTGCCAGATCTGCAGTGCTGTTATCTGTCTCTCGGAAATCAACAACCGGTTTGCCGATAAACGCGCCCTGCGCCACCAGCGCATCTGCCTTTTCCTGCTCGCGGTTTCGGATGGTATCTGCCATTGCACGTGTCATCGGACGGTCGATCGTGAGCGCGTGTTCCGCTTGAAAACGGTTGGTCACATACATCATCATACGAATGGTATTGTCAAAGATCGTGCGCAGATCGATGACTTGTCCATGACGGTATGCCGCCGTATGCGGCCCCCACAGCACCCACTGACCGCCCCAATATACGCCGGTCGTGATACCAACTGCATTGAGCTCATTGCCGCGCTGCTGGTCAAATCCGCGGTTGCGGCTACCCTCTCCAAAATACTGGCGTGCAATCGGAACGGCCTTGTTGGAAGGCGATTCCATTGGTACATCGTGGTGCGCAGCATCCACCACCATACTTTTCCATGCGGCGATGGCAGACAGATGATAGACCCGTCCGGCTGTATCCTGTACCTGCGGCCAGAACACCTTGGAGCGTTCATTGATATATCCATGCTCCCGCTGCCATTCCTGTGCCGCTTCGATGGTATCTACGACCTGCGCACGCCCAAGCCTTGTGCGGTCGATCTGCGCTGTGCCAATTTGTGCGATCTGGTCCTGGATTGGCAGATCGACATATACGAACGCATCCCAGTGCCCGTTGATTTTCTGACCAGCTGTGAGCATTGCTTCGTACACGGCTGGTTTGTCACTCCAGCCCGGCGCAGCAATGAGCGATGGAATACGCCCGATTTCAGGATATACCAACGCTACACAGCCAAGACCGGAATACCCACCATTTGCAGTGACACCTCCAATGATGTCATCCTCGGTGATTTTGCTGACATCCACCTCATAGTATGTTGCTGTGATTGGACCGGACAGCTTTTCCTCTCCAATACTGTTCAGCAGCACTGCACCTTTGGTGAAATCGTAGTCAACCGAGAAATCAACACCCTCTACCTTTTCTGCCAGAACCAGTGTATCCAGAATCAGGGTATCGCTCGTGATAGAAGCGCGGCCATTGATAAAGTGCAGCTGCACTGTGGTCGGGCGCTGGCTTCGATGCACATCTGGATCAAGTGCATTGATGACAATGATCGGGCCGATATTGCCGGACGGATTGTCAAAATGCAGCTTGATCAGCTCACACAGTGTAAATTTGTTCCATGCATCTGTGTAACCCACCAAACGCTTTGCGGCATCATAGCTGCGCAGCAGGATCGGGGCATTAACAGCGTCTGCATATCCACGAATCAAATTGACGGGTGCAGTGCCCACATAAACAAAGACAGACTGCGTTTCTGATACCACGCCGCCGATCGATTCGGAAAACTCACCGTATGTACCATGTTTGTAATCAGCCACTTGTTTCCCTCCTTATAAGAATTTTTGATAATCCTCTATGTTTCGTACAAGAGGATACTTGATCTTGAAAGACAGCCACGCAAACCATAACGGATAAAAGTCGGGGATCGCCTCCTGCTCGGTCAACGGGCCAAATTTGATCGGTGCGTTGGGTTCGATCTGATACCCCTCAATGATCGGTGTGCTCTCCACGACACGCAATGCCACATCAACAAAGTTCCAAATATCGCGCCATCCCGCTCCATTGCGCGTGAAATATTGTCTGGCCTCCTCGGTATCCCACCGCTCCCATGTTCCCGGTTTATCTTTGGATGGATGGAAAATATCCGCGCCATGCAAGCCGGGGTCCCATGCGGAAAAACACATCTGAAGCTCTGCGATTCCATCATTGCTTGCCAGATGATCTTCTCCTGCAAGTATCCGGACACACAAGGACGGGATCGGGGCGTGTACGTTGGGCGGCAGCTTTTCCGACGTAGGTGTATAGACCGCAAATGCAGCCGGAGTGACAAGCGTGTAGTGATACCCAGCGTCATTTGCCTCCAAATTTTCCGCGGGCAATTTGAGCTTGACCTTTTGGCAGATATGCTTGTCCGCCCATGCGGTTATTGTATCAATGAGATGTACAATAGACATCGGAATACCCCCTATCCAATGATATTTTCACGCAGCACAATGGTTGCCATACCCATATCCACCTTCCAGTCATCAATGAGGCATTCCCGACCATTCACATTGAGGCTCTGTCCGGGGGAACGGCACGGCGGCAGGTCTTGTGTTCGCGCATAAAACAGTGTGCTGCTCTCTGCAACAGCCAAGTCTTGCCCATTCTGCCGCACCTTCAGTTCTTCTGCATCGAACACGATTGGAATCTCCTGTCCCTCAATGTGATACAATTCCCCAAAGGTTGAAATATCCAGAAATACCTTGCAGCAGTCTGCTGCTGCCATTTCCTGAAAATGCATCACCAGACCGCCTCGGCAGCGTCAAATGTTGGAGCGTCTTCTTCGCCGTCCTCTGTATCATCCTGCTCCATGTGTTCTGCAAGGAAATGATTCATCGCCGCAACCATATCCGCCTTACTTGTGCCAAACTTAAAGGTCAAGCCCATTTGCTTGGCGATGGCACGCAATTCATCCGGCTTCATATCAACACTGTATTCAGGGATTGCTGTGACATCAGACGGCAGTTCCGGTAATTCTTTCTGTGCAGTATCCGATGATACATATACGGCAACGCCCTGTTCAACCAAGCGCTTTTCCTGTTCAGGCTCCAGCGAGAACGGTTCTGAATCCACGCCCTTTGCGAGCACTGTTCCATTGACATAGTGCCCATAAACACCACGAATGATCTGAATCATACCATATATCTCCTTTAAGACTGCGCCAAAATACCTGCTGTGCGCAATTTTGCCAGCAAGCCATTAAAATCCGCCTGCGATGGAGCGGCTTCGATATCCGCAATCGCGGCTGCCTGCTTGACTGCGCCCAGCTTTTCTTTGGTTGCGGCAGTCATTTCTCCCGGATCTCCCTTGTCACCTTTTTCACCTTTCGCGCCAGCTTGTCCTGGGTCGCCCTTCGCTCCTACTGCACCTGTAGGACCGGCAGGGCCTTGTGGTCCCTGCGGACCAGCCGGACCTGCCTGTTGCTGGGCAACACCTTGTTCCAAATGGTTCATCTTTTCCGCAGTGATGGTGTCCCCATCATGCCATTGTGTTGGTTGATATGCCATTTTATTACACTCACTTTCTGAAAAGTCTTGCTGTTCCAATCTTCCCTCTGCCAATTACAGCATCCTTCGCAGAGGGTGTTATTCCCCCAAAACGGTTGCCGAGATAAACGGATTCTTGGTGCGCGGAATAAACAATGGACGGCTGGATACGGTCAGCTCACGCGCGTTTTTATCTGCCCAGTGTCGCGGCACACGCCGTCCCATATAGGTATGCCAAAGATTATCAGACTGCTCGATCTGGCTGACCGCGCCATACAAGCCGCGTCCGGCACTTGGAGCCGTGACACAGATCTGCTTTTCCGGTACAAAGGACTTGATCTTTCCGTCTTCTTCGTCCACATAGGTACCGTCATAGGTCAGCAGTTCGATCATGCGTCCACGCACATTCAGCCGTCCCAACCGCGCGGCACCCTGCGGCAGTTCTACCGGCTCGATTGCACCGATACGGTAATTGTTGAGGTCCAACAGTTCCTTCAGCTTGGGGTCTTGGAGCAGAGCTTCTGCCGCATCCGCACCCAGCAGCACCTCGCTTGCATGGTTCCCTGCGGTCGTCAGCATGCGGATCATGTGATAAAGATCTGCCATCTTGTCCGAAGTGCTCTCATTCCACTTTACACCTGGTACATAGACTGCTGGATTGGAGCTTTCTGTGTAAAACTTCATCTTATACTCCACATATTCATCCGTACCATACTTATCCGCATACTGACGCAAGATGTACCCGTTTTCAAACATACACTTTGCTGCAATATATTCTTCACGGTTGGTATGCATTTCATCAAAGTCCTTCAGATCCTTCAGCAGGATATCTGCCTGCCGCTCTGCTGCCGTGCGATCAGAAAACAGATTTTCTCCAAATCCTTTTTTATTCAGATCATCAATGGTCAGCGGACGGCTCGGCGCAATCAACGGCGGAGATAATTTATCGGTTGTGTATCCCTCGCGCTCAACGGAGATACTGCCCTTGCGCGGCAATACAACCGGTGCAAGCTTGTTGCCGGTCAGATCCTTATACTCCACCAGCACCTCTTCCGTCGGAAACAGATCTTCATCGGCTGTCGGGAAATAACGGTCACGCAGGAAAGATGTGACCGGCTTCATCTGCTGGATCGCTGCCAACATGGTTTTTGTTGTATAGAGATTCATGGATTTATGTACCCTCCTTGCTTGTCATCCCGTTTTCGATGTAAATTCCTCCATCACGCAGCACCTTTACATCAGCAGCAGTCAGTTTATACGTCCCCTTTGTCACAAGAGCAGCACTGTTAAACTGTCCGCTGACATACACCTCTGCCACCGCTTCCTCTTGTGCATCTACCGCATCGCACAAAATACCATACGGTACTTCGCTGGCACCAGAGCTTTCCTGAGAAAGCAGCTTGAGCTTACCGTCTGTCCCTGCTGCCAGCACTGCCCCTCGCAGCAACAGTCCCTGACCTGCTGCGATCCTTGCAGAAGTGGTGTGAACTGGAATGACCCCACCTGCAATCAGAGAATCCGCTACACAGTGTCCTACGGTTTCGTTATAACTCGGCATCTTACATTCCTCCATTTGCAATTCTTGTGCACAGCAAATTGACAGCCTGCTCCTCTTCGGTTTGCATTGGCATTTCCGTACCCAATGCCGGAGTTGGCAGCACCTGCGCGGTATTGCTGTTCTGCACATCTGCCCCCATGTTTTCCAGCATGACGGCGCCAATGGCAGCCTGTGCCTGCATTGCAGCAAATGCGAGCTGTTCCGCCGTCATACGATGATCGCCATACTTTGCATTTTTGACCAGCTCAGCGTTCCCAATGGCCGCCGCAATGTTTTCAATGCCTTGCATGCGTGCTCGCTCTTCTGCGCCGCCCTTTGCATATGCAGCCGTTTCCGCCTGCTCCACAAGGCTCGGATATGCTGCCCGCAGCTGTTCCAAATTTTCGATCTCCACTTGTGTTCCTCCTGTCTGATTTGTTAGTTGCTGCCATTCCACGGCAGTCGCAACCGGAATAGAAGCAGGGATATGCCCAAAGCAACGGGCTGCAACCTGCATTTTCCCAACCATCATCTGTGTGCGGTCTGGTGATAGCCGCAGTACGACCGGTTCTTGTGCGTCATCTGCAATCACTTCATCTGCAAACCCCATGTCTACGGCCTCTTGCCCTGTCATCCATGTTTCCGCTTCGATCAGCGTTTGGATTTCCTCTAGTGGTCGTCCGGTTCGCTCCACATAGAGATTCAGTGCTGCTTTGTTATGCGCTTCCAGTTCTCTCCTCACCTGATCCAGCTCCAGGATCTGAAAGAATCCGCACAACAGAGTCGCTGCGCTGTGAATCATAATGTTGCTTCCGGTATGGACTTTGCGAACATCCCCTGCTTCAAAGATGACCGATCCAGCGGATGCTGCCAGACCGTCATTGATTGTGATGACTTGCGCGGACAAGCTTTTCAGGCGATTGTAAATTGCAATGCCTGCATACAGATCCCCGCCGACACTGTTGATATGGACTGTGATTTTGCGTTTGCTGCGCAACCGCTCCAGCTCCTGCAAAAATTCATCTTGCGCAATAAAATTCCCCGGCACAGGTTCACCCGTCCACCAATCCAGTGGATGTGTATCAACAACTTCTCCATACAAATTGATTTCCGCTTCATCCTGCCCGATTTCCACAATATTGTAGGCTTTCTTTGCTGTATGCTTCACTCTGCTTTACCTCCTTGTTCAAGTGTTTTATTTGCCTCTGCAAGCTGTGTATTCTCAACCGTGAGCTTGTCCACATTTGCAGCAAACTGTGATCCATTCAATTTCACTGCCTCCGCTTCATGCGTGGAAAGCCCATTTTGAATGGCTGTCATTGCTGCTGCAACCTCCTTGGTCGGGTCCAGCTGTCCCTGCGACGGCCCGATCCATTCACTGCCCAAATATGCCTGACGAATGATCGGGTCTGTTAAAAACCCCGGTGCAGAGATACGCCCACGCGCCACTGCTTCTGTCAGCCAAATTTCATACACCGGACGGCAAAAGTCATCTGTGAGCCAATCGCGGCGCATCCGAAAGCCTTTCCATGCCTCAAGCAAGGCTGCACGGCTTGCAGAATACGATGACTGAAATGACATCAGCAAAAGATCTGCTGGTATTTCCAAACACGCGCCAACCTGTTCGCACAAGGCACGCTCAAACACGTTAAATCCTGTACTCGGTCTTGTCGGATTGGCAAAGACGATATCTTCACCCGGTTTCATGAAATTGATCGTACCCGGTCCCATTTCATATTCATTGGGGTCCTGGCTTACTGTGTCTTCACTGACCTCATTGAATGGATTATCACTGGGGTCTTCGGTTTTTATGAATGCCGTGAAAAAACTCTCAACGATGGCTGCCGTGATTTCTGCTTCTGTATAACGACGAATCTGCAAAAGCGGTTCAATGACTTGTGCCAAATACGGTACACCACGATATTGCTCCGGCCGCTCAGTATCCATAATATGCAAAATATTGGGCAGGCCTGTTTGCTCTCCATAGGCCGGAACACGCACAAAGGAGGTCGGCTCCGCCTGAATGGTCTGCGGATATGTATTGGCGACATGGTATGCAACCACCATGCCATTCCCGTCAACCTCCACACCATCAAATATGGTATTGCCGTTTTGAAGTTTTGCCTGTGTTGAAGCAAGCAGCGGATTGCTTTGAATCCCTGCTATCTCTGTACTGAGCGGTGTTCGTACACGATCCGCTTCCAGAATATGCAGACGGAGCGCATACGGCATCAGCGGTGTTGGCTTTGCCTGCCGGATCAGAGCAAACACATCCCCTGACATGGGCCACGCAAGTCCGATCAGCTGCTGCATACCATAGAAGTTATTCACCCCCGTTGCATCGCAAGCCTGCTTATGCTGTGCCCACAATGCGAACTCTGCCTGTGTATGCTTTTGCCACGCTTCCGCCTGTTCCGGTGTCATGTGCAGCACCTCTCGGTCGATCGTGGATTTCAGCCGCAGTCCAGCACCAATGATATTGGTGCGCTGCCGCTTAAGGGCTGCCGTCGCAACCGGTGCGCTCATATATAGCATGCGGCTGCGCTGCCGCAGGGTATAGTTGTTTGCATCAATGTCCTCTGTCGGACTTCCGCTTTCTACAACAAAGCCTTTCAGTGCTTTCTTGGTGTAGCTTGCACCTGCATGACTGTATCCCTTGTTGCGTACACGCCGCACGGGAACACTTTTTATTTTCCGAGCCACACGATCACCTACCAATCTCTGGGCACGACCCCAACTGCACGCCGCGGTTTGCCGCCTGCCTGTTCCCGTTCTATGAGATCTACTTCTTTCTCCAGCTTTGCAATGGTCTGTTCCAGCTGCGGCAGATCCAAGCGCGTCACATTTCTGGAACCGATCGCATAGGACTTCACGCCGCCGGAAAGCAGCGCCAAATATGCTTCCCTTGCTTGCTCTAGCGCTTTGCGCTTAAATGCTAAGCGTTCTTGTATCATTGTATGATTCGCCATTGTCGCCTCCTTACCAGTCGTCTGTATAGCTATTTTGCTTTGTTGTTCTGCGCTTTCGTACCCGTTCAGCAGTTGGGCGTTTTTCCTGCTGATGCGCTGGAGCGTCACGCAAGCGCTGTTCAACAGCATCCATATCAGGATCGATCACGCGCAAAGCTGCCGCTGCGTAGTTGCGGCAATCCAATGCCTCGTTGCGCTCATGCCCTGGCAGCTTCTCCCATACCCAACGGGTGCGGCCATTCGATACTTTCATGATCATGCGCTCGGACAGCAGCCCTGTAAAAAATGCTGCATCATAGCCGCGCTGTTCTCCCAAAGGGAAATGACAGTATTTCGGTCCTGCCTCCTGCACCTTGATATTGCTCATAATATCTGCCTTTCCTGAGTCAACGCCAATAGAATAAAGCCACGTTGTATCAATCGCACGGTGATTGGTTGTGATCTTCACTTTGGAAGGAGGGCGCGTAAACGGTACGCCATCCCCGCCAACACCTTTGATCGCGAAAACACGCCGATTCGCGCGTACTTTGCACTGTTTATATACGCTCTGTGTCTTATGTCCGCCGGAATCCACAAAGGTAATGGATATCTTTAACCCTTTGCCATTTGCAAAGGTGTATACATGGTCAATAACATCATCGAGCCGTTTCCAAGGCGCATCGTCATTGGGATCACCCATGATAATGCCTTTCTTGATGCCCCAGCTTTCGTAATAATGCCCCCAGCCTACAACCTCATATTCCAGACGGTCATCTTGTGTGTCCACACCGCAGGTCAAAACCAGTACACCCTCCGGCAGTTCAACAGGGATTCCATCCGCCTGTGTGCCGTAGTCTTCACGGCGAGCAAGCATGGTATCCTCATCATCCAGCTCGCCGCGATCCTCCCAGCACTCACCCAACAAGGTGTTGAACACTACTTTGAGCTTCTGAGGGTCTTTATGTGCTGCAAGAAACGCATAGACGATATCTGTCCAGCTTTTCCAAGGAGATGCAAACGCATTGAGCCAAAAAGAACGATGCCCACGCTGGCGTGCGTCTGGGTTCTGTGCGATCCATCTGGCAGGCTGCGCTCGCATCTCTGCCTCAGAAGATAAGCAGCCGCAGGAGGGACACGCCCACCCAACACTTTTGACCACATATTCTGTCAAGCGTCCTTGTTTGATGCTCTCAAAATCAAATTTGATGTCATCAAAAACAATGTTGTGCCATTTTCCGCAATGCGGGCACTGGCTGCACCAGCGTTCGCGCGTTCCTGCATAAAATGATTTTTCGATTGCAGAAGCGCCTTTGATTGTTGGTGTAGATACGTCAATTAGTTTGGCATTATAGAATGTTGTGGTGCGTGCCTCTGCCAGTGCCCACGGATCGCCCTCGGTACCCGCAGACAATGCCCAGCGGTCGCGTTCATCACCGATGATATAGCGTGCTGGCGTAGAGGCCAGTGCAGATGGTGACTGGGAACCAACTATCGTGAGCATTCCACCCGGAAATGTCTTTTGCAGGATCGTATTGCCGCTATCCCTGCTTTTCACTTCTGCGACCTTGGTACGCAATCGAACACAATCCCGTGCCATAGGCGATATACGCAGCCTTGAAAACTTCTTGGCATCATCAAGGTTTGGCTGAATATACAGGATCGATCCAGGGTCTTGATCTATGATATATCCAATGGCATTGAGCTCCAGCTCAGATTTACCAACCTGCGACGACGCAACGACTGTGATATGCCGAACTGTAGGATCTGTGATTGCATCCATTGGCTCTACCAAGTATGGTGTGCGTTCATTGCGCCACGGTCCGGCTTCAGCGCTGCTCTCGCGCGACAGCACACGATACCTTGCCGCCCATTGGCTGACCGTGAGATTTTCAGGAGGACGATAATTTTCAAATGCTCGGCTGAAAGCAAGATCCACCCGACGGCGCTTAATCCTCTTCATGCCCTTCCCAGCCTTGGCGCTCCATCACGCGCTTTTTATATTCCTCTGGATCGTATTTGTAATCTGCCAAACTCTCCAGAATGAAACAACACTCCTGCTTGACGCGTTCTGAGGTTTCAGCGGCAGTTTGCAGGTTGGCCAGATCCACGGCAAGTTTTCCAGGCATTGCCATCAGCATCGAACGGAAATATAGTACATGGTCGGTCGTGATCGCCTCCACATCCTCAGCACGGTGCATTTTTCCCTGCAGTTCCTTCAGTTCCATTTGTGCAGCACTTGCCTTTGCTTCTTTCAGGTTGACCTCTGCCCGCAGCTTTGCCTCCTCCAACTCAGCCAGCGTCTGGCGTTTCTCCCTACCATTTGCTTTGTCTGATAGATAACGGATATATGCTTGAATGGTCGGCAGCAAATCATATTTGGTCGGCTTGCCCTGCCCCTTGATGATCCCTTCTGTTTTCAGCTGCTCCACGCGCCGTGTCGATATGCCAAAGATTTTGGCAATCACTTGGGTCGGCTGTAAATTTGCATCTTCTCCCATTTACGTACTTCCTTTTGCCAACTTTGTCTCCTGCACAGGAATCTTCATACCATGCCTCAAGCAGATTACATCTTGTTTGCCCGTCAGCTGCACATATCGTTTTACAATGACATCACAAAACTTCGGCTCAATTTCAATCAAACGCGCTGCGCGACCTTCTGCTTCACAGGCAACCAATGTTGACCCTGATCCCCCAAAAGGATCCAGCACGATCCAATCCTGCTCACTGCTGTTTTCAACCAACTTAGCGATCAATGCTGTTGGCTTCATGGTTGGATGGTCTGTATTGCGTGTTGGTTTATCACAGTAGAGAATCGAAGTAGGCGACTCATCC
Organism: Butyricicoccus sp.; assembly: GCA_020025885.1. Classification (GTDB taxonomy): domain Bacteria; phylum Bacillota; class Clostridia; order Oscillospirales; family Butyricicoccaceae; genus Butyricicoccus. The sequence goes on from JAHHRJ010000026.1 coordinate 22,648, forward strand.
ATCATGTCGTAGAACGATTCCACATATTCCAGCAATTCTTCTGATGACATCGCAGAAAGATCTGGTCTTTCCTGTGTATCAAATACTGTGGACAAATTCCGCGTATCTGTGAAATAATGAGCAGCACCAGTCTTCCAACCATACAAGATAGGCTCATGCCTCCACTGATAGTCCTGCCGTCCCAGAACAAACGTATTTTTGACCCAAATCAAACATTGCTTGAATAAGAAACCAGCATCTTCAAAACCTTTACGGAACGCATATGTTTCACGGTCTGCATAAAAGATATATGCCGCCGCACCAGGACAGGTCACCTGCGCCACACATTGATACATCTCTGCCAGAAAGTTTTTGAAATCTGAATCACTCATGCAATCGTTTTGAATCTTGCCTGCGCTGCCCTCATAATCCACATTGTATGGAGGATCTGTTATCACAAGCTGTGCCTGTTCATCCTGCATGAGTTTCTTATATGTTCGTGCTTTTGTGCTGTCTCCACAAATGAGACGATGCTTTCCAATTTGCCAAATATCCCCAACCTGTGTAAATGGGCGCACCTCTGGCCTTGGGACTTTCCGATCTGCTGCTTCCAAATCTATTTTTTCTTCTGGAATAAATTGAATATTTTTTAACGTATCTTCAGTAAAGCCTGTAAGCTCCAAATCAAAATCGGAAAGATTCTGAAAGATGTCCGCCAACATCTGGGCATCCATTTGCGCCAATTCAGCAATTCGATTATCCGCAACAAGATCGGCCAATTCGCTTTCTTCGTCTGCATATGCCTGATAATCAACTGGTACCTCAGTACAGCCGGCTTCCTGTGCAGCCAGCAAGCGACCATGACCACGCACAACAAATCCTGAGCGAGTCGAAATCGTAATGGGCGCACGCCAACCTTGCGCTCCAATAATTTTTGCAAGCAGAGAGATCTGCTCATCTGAATGCTGATTTGGGTTTTTAGGATTCGGCTGTACAGAATCAATGTCCAATATTTTATCAAAAGCGCAATAAACAGGTATCCCTGATGCATACTGTAATATCTCTTGCTCTTGCATATCCAACATCCTTTCGCAACGAAATGGGTCAAAAAAATTTTTTCAAAACTAGCGATTTTTTGGGCTCGCGAGCACCACAGAGTCCCCTCCCCCTCCAGAAGTACCTACGCCAGATCCTTCATCTACCCATACGTCTCAGGTAGTGCTGCAGTCTCTTGCTCAGCTTCTCATCTATGGTGTTGAGCAGATTGGGAGATACGCGCTCACCGGTGATCATCTGCGGCAAAGAGATTGCCTTGCGTGCCACTACATCCTTCCTGTTTGGACTGACGCGCTGAAAGGGAATGAAGTTTGTTCCCCCATCTCTTTGATTGCCTGTATGCATGAGCATAATTGGAGAGTGATCACTTGCCTGTGTGCCCTGCCTTCTGAAATTCTTTCCAATGTTCTTGCGCTGCTTCTTGGTCAGCTTCTTGACCTTGCCCAGTATGGATCGCTGCCCTTTGACGATCGTTGCCTTCAGCGTATAGGTACCGCCAGTTGGTGCAGCTGGTGTCATCTTAAAATGCGTATGGGTCAACATGCGTCCTTTATAGAGGAACTTCAATGTATGGAGTGAATCCCCCTGAATCCGCATCGTTCCCAGCTGCTGTCCTGCAACCTCGCTCTTGCTCACTCCATAATGTCTTGCCACCTCAGTTGCGACCCAACCCGGAATCCCCCGTCTTGCATCTCCAAGTGTCTGCTGCAAAACTCTTTCAGAAGATTGCGTCAAAGCATTGATTTGATGATTGAGCGCATCCATATTGGATAGTTCTATTTGCAATCCCATTCTGAATACACCTCCGAAAATCCCAAGCGCTTGGGGTTTTGCCCGCTCGTAAAATAAAGAAAGGTGCCAACACCTTTGTTAGCACCTCCATCTTACAATATATTCACGATCATAATTCGCCATCTTTATGGCAGATCCATTATTTCTTCTACCGCACGCATGATTTGTCCATTCCATCTGTCAACGGTACGGCTTGCAACCGGAATTTCCATAGCTGCTCCATGCAGTGTATGGGACTTTCTGAAGTACACCATTTCAACAATCTTTTTCTTGCTGCGTGCATCTGACATCCGCTCGATCATTTCCAGAACACCTTTCACAATTTCAACACGCCGCTGTTCATTTCTGGTCCTCTTCTCTGGAAGCTTTTTGCAAATTTCTGGATAATCCCGCAAAACTTCTCGTATGTATGCCCGTTTCCCTCGCATCTTCAATACCATACCTCCAGTTCAGATAGCGAATGATTTCTGCACTATATTTCACCGTTTTGTGTTCCTTTTTCAAAACCTCAAGCACTTGGGGTTTTCGCCCGCTCGTTATATTCATTTATACCTTGCCTATCTCATATTACCAGCTTCTCGCATCTCTTGTCTTTCTCTGGTGGTTCTGGGAACGGCATCCAATGTGTAATATCATCCCTGAAAATATCTGTTATCTTCCATGCTCCATCATGCGTGCTGGAAGTTCTTACAATCCTTTTTCCGTTTTTATCTTTCACAGTTACCAGAATTTCACCGGACGTTTTCAGGAACATGTTATTATCCCAAAGAAGTGTACCATAATATCGCTTAAACATACTGTCATGCTCTTCCGGCATTGCATCTTTAACGCTAATCCACTTACCACTCTGCTCATACCGTGCCAACTTCTCACGCAGTTGTTTTACAATTGGTAACTCCTCAGGATCAATCGTTGTGGTATTTTCAATCACATTTTGCAGATGGAGAAAGTGATCAGCAGTGAAAATACCATTTGCATCCTTTGTTTCCTCATTGAGCAAATCAATGAATTCTTCTTCATCAAGCAATCTCATTCTTAATCTTCCTCCACATCCGTTGTAACGCTCTCCACTGCATCCGGAATCCAGTATACCGCTCACACTTGCGCCAACCGCCCTTGTTTCTGCAATTGCCATAAAAGTTCTTTTTGCAGGTATCGCATGGTGTTTTCATGGTTTGTCTACCTCCTCAAAACGATAGCATTGCGAAACATCAGGATACTTCTTATGATCCACCTTGCTTGCAAACATATCATACGGTCTGACATACAAACCATAATCGCCGTAAAGGGCCTGATAAACTACCATCTGCTCATTTGTCTCGGTGTGCTGCGCAATCAATAACACCTGATACAAACTGCCCTTGAAGTGGCGGTAAATACCTGGCATGATCTTGCGTTTTTGGCTAACCTCATTCATTGTATGATCTCCTAAAATCCCAAGCGCTTAGGGTTTTCACTCGCTCGTTACATCATTTTCATAAATCGCAGAAACAAAATCCAATCGTCCGCCTTGAATCGGAACCCGAAATACAGATACATCCTCTGCCTTTATGTACTTGCGCCCAAAGTGCGCTTTCATATCACGCCAGACTGTCCACGGGATACAGAAGAAGTACTGCATCCCAAATGATACGAGCACAACTGCGATCGCTCCCATATTGTGATAGGCCTCCAGCTGACGCTGCTGTTCTCCTGATACGCGATCAAATGCGATCCGCGTGTGATCTGTGTGCTTGGCTTCCATGACAATGGTACGCCCACCCTGCAGGCTACCCTTATAGTCCGGCTGTGCCTGCTTGATATAACATGCCTGAAACTGTCCCGCTCGGTTTGGCTTTGAAATGGGTCGCATAGGCTCCGGTGTTTTCTCGATCACCGCAATTCCCTGTTCCATGTACCAGTGGCAAGCCTGATCAATCAACTGTTCAAACAGACTACCCGCAAGCCGACTGGACTTTCCGCGAATCATCGCCGCTGCCCGCTCGCTATTTTTGTAATACGGATATTCCATCCACATTCACCTCCTATTCGTTTTTCGCCGTACGTGGCGTATGAGTCACGCTTTGCGTTCCTGAGTGTAATTCCACTCCCGTGTATCGAAAAGCGTCTCACAGGCGTTCTCAGGCGTTATGAGACAGTAGCTTTGGTCTATCATATTCCTCGCCTAAGATCCTGCGCTGTGATTCCTCCCGTTCCTGCATTAGAAAAGTGATTGCAGCTTTCTTGCTTTCCTCTGGATCTGGCAGAGCTGGAAGCGCCTGTGTGGTGTCAGCTTGTTCGAGCATTTGACGAATAGAGGACGGAAGTGCCAACCGTTCTGCGGCCTCCGCCGCGCGTGCTCTGTATGCCCGTTGGAAATTAGAGGCAATCACTGTCTGTATATCATCAGCCTTTTCCATTGCCCACGCTTTCAGCATTTCTGGTTGTCCAACGACACGTTGTACAATCGGGTGCAGCTTTTCAAATTCTTCCTTGCTGTGATATGCGCTGCGCTGAATCGCTACCCATACCTGTTTCCATGCTTCGGCTTCATCTGGCATATCCGGCATTTTCAGCTGTACCAGACGCTGCTTGATTTGCCCTACCGATGGAGGGAATCCCTTTGTATCTGTTGCAACAAAAGCCTTTACTGCTGCTAGCACCTGCATGCCATCATCTTCCCGAAACATATCCCACCAGAGTCTAGCCGATACCTTGGTTTCTTCCTCTGTCTTGTTACGGTAGTATGTAGGGTAGAACTCGCGGATGATCGCCATCAGCTGTACAATCTCCTGCTTGGTCAAAACGGATCAACTCCTTCCTCTTCGCTTTTGCGAAGCATGTCCACAAATACATTCCCGCTCTGAGGTGGTGGAGTGTTCTGCTGCTGGCTGATCATGTTTTGTGAAGCGCCCCTATCCTGTTCCCGTGCCAGCCAGTTGTTCACGAACCGCATCATCCCGCCTTTGGTTTTGCGTTTGGTTGGATTGCTTTCCAGCCATGCCTTCATCTTGCGCAGCTCCTGCATGATATCTACGGCGGGGTAGCACTCAGCAAATGTATTCAGGTTCTCTTGGGTGATGTCATAGGGTTCGTTTTTGTTGGTGATAAGCTGGATAACAGAAGGGGTTGGAATTTCGGCTCCGAGCATTATAATATTATCTTCTATATTATCCTTTATATTATCTATTATATTATCTTCTATATTATTGGGTAAACTTTGTTTCATACCCCCGTTAAACTTTGTTTCACACCCCGTTAAACTTTGTTGCATACCCTCGTTAAACTTTGTTTCACACCCCATTAAACTTTGTTGCATACCCTGTTCAACTTTGTTTACCACCCCGTTAAACTTTGTTGCATACCGTTTAACTTGGTACTCACACATTTTTATCCCATTGAATTTGACTTCTTCCTTGTGTACCAATCCTTTATCGATCAAAGATTTCAAGGCTTTCATTACTCCTTGCTTCGTTGCGTTACACCAGTCTGCAAGGTACTGTAAACCACCATTGTATTTACTTTCACCATCCTGACTAAAACCATAGATAATGGCATACACAAGGAGTTCATTCCCCTTCAATTTGAGTTCAGTTACCATGAATCCTTGAACAGTTATAAAGGACTCGTCCTTCACTTTAGATTCTTTCTTTACTTTAGACATGATCTCAGCCACCTCTATATCTTAATTCGACTGTATTTTGAAATCTGCTATTGCTTTTATCTCCCTTATTCGGTATAATGGAGACAAGCATTTTAATCCTGCGTCCTTGATGGAATGGCCGTTCCTCAGGGGCGCTTTTTCTTTGCCTATACATAAGATTATGAGCGCTGGTTATAAAGCGCGAGATACTGATAAATTGCTGTGCGAAACTTATCTCCTGTTTCGGGCTGCTCAGCCTGTAATGCAGCAAGTGCCGAAAACAGCTTGTCCATCTGGATCTGCAAATCCTCAAAGAGCAAATTCACACGCATAGCCGCCGGATTCTTCACCTTTTCCAGTTTGTCATGGACTGTATCCAGCTGGCTTTTCAATTGCGTCTGAGCTTCTTCCAATTTGCTTGCGCGGTCTTCGGCGGCATTGAGCGCAGCCTGCATCTTTTCACGCACTTCTTCTCGCGCTTGCTCCAGCTCGGCTTCACTGGGCACGACCTCTGCTTGGATTGGGGTCTGCTCCACCTGTTCGGTCAGCACCTGTAGGCGATTCTGCAAGAACGTATGTTCTTCCTGCAATTTGTCTGCCCGCTGCTCTGCCGTATGCTGTGCTGCAAGCGCGTTGGCTTCACGTTCTTCAGCAGCCTGCACAGACCGCTCTGCCTTTTGCAGTTCACTCTCAGCCTGTTTTGCACGATCCTCAGCGGCTTTCTGTGCTTTCACCAGTTCTTCAATTTCGCGACTGGACATAGCAGGCAGGTCATTCTCCTGCGCCAGTGTGCGCCGCTCCTCGTCTGGTAGAGACAGCAGCGGCAATAACTGTGCATATCCCAATTCTCCGAACAACGACTGTGGATCTGTGCCGTCCAACGAGACCTGTCCATCTCCAAACTCTTTCGCGATGCGCATATAGTTTTGCGCAGTGGAAGGCTTGTAGCCTAGCCGGTTTTCCAGATAGCTTGTCCACTCTCCGTGCGGCACTAGCTCCTTGACTTCCAGAAGCCGCGTGCCAATCTGAATAACAGCATCGTAAAACACCTTTTTGACCTGTGCCTGAATCAGCTGGATCTCTGCTGTGACCATATCCACTGTTCGAACAGGTGTTCGCTGAGCTTTATCAAAAACCCAAGCGCTTGGGATTTCATAAAAATCTAAAACGATTTGAATAACTGGATTTTCTGCGGTGAGATCCGTGCTGCAAGCAGCGCCCGAATGTGCCTTGATGTATTCCAGCAATACGCCTCCGCAATTTTCCAATGATAATTCTGGAGTATCCAGCTTCTGCTCAATCAGATCTGCCGCCCGCTCGGAAACCTGTCTTACACCATCAAGGATCTCTTTCGCCATGCGTACATACGGAGCAAGCATATATGGTACGTTGGTATTTGCGGCCTGTTCTTCCAGTGATGTAAATTTCATGCAATTTCCTTTCCTTTCTCTCGTCGAATCGTCTGTAAATGTGCAGTCCACGCCTCAATGAATCCCTTGGCTTCTGGCTGTGCGTCTGCATTGCAGTATCCGCGGCACTGTATCACGCGCAGTGTTTCAGGGTCAAGCTCGACCGTGTGCCAGTTTGCCTTGGGTGTATCCCTTTTGCGCAGAACGAATATGACCGTTTCCCCTCTCGCGTGTCGTCCGGCATAGCCTGCCACGCAGTTGTTTTGCCGTTCGCCCTCGATCGTGATTTCTTCCACCGAGGCAATGATGCGGATAAACATGCTTTGATACTGCCATTCCGCCCAGTGCCACAGCCTGCGCCGGGCGCGGAACATGCCTTGCAGGTGCTTGTCCTCGGTTTTCCGCAAACGAGCCGATAACCGTGCATGTGCCGCTTGCAGGTCGTGTGGATACCGTTCCCCGCCGCCAATTTCCGCGAGCTGAGCCAGATAATCCCTGTAATCGACCATCGTGTTTCTAAGGCTCATGCCGCTTTTCTTCTCTTGCTTTTTGATATAGTGGTATAGCTCCCGCTCGAAGTCTGGCTTGCCGTATGGTATTGCGTCTATGTACTCACCCCGCACGCAGGCATACCGCGCCCCGTCCTCGTTCACTGGCACGGCGGCGGCATCAAACAGCTTGCGCATGCTGTATATGTCACGGCTTTCCCGCCCGGAAAACAGCTTGATTTCCTGCTTTCCTGCGCCGCGAAACAGACCCTTGATATCCTTTGCCCGCAGATCAACTGCTTTGCGGACTTCGCTTTTTGCGCCTTGCAGATACTCTAAAATCAGCCTGGAATTTTCCGTTTTCCAGAGATACTCTACCGCCGGATATTGGAGATATAGGCATATATAGGGGATGATCGGCAAATAATTGTTTATCACCCTGTCAAGCTGACTGTATTCCAGACAGCTCCCGGCTAAGGGTTGTCTGAAAAATAAAAGTTGCACAAACAGCAGAGATATGCGAATATAG
>JAHHRJ010000027.1 GCA_020025885.1 Butyricicoccus sp.
AATCTCTATATGTAGAAAAACACAATGTGGCTTATATCCCCATAGCGAAAGCAAGAGGTATTACGCCACATTTGATAAATAGACCATCACTTATTTGCTTTTCTATCATCTATCCCATACACGCTACAATATTCCGCAGAGAATGTACCATCTGCGCCACATACAAGCAGTGGTGGCTCTACAACCAGTCCATCTGCCCCACCACGCCGACACGCCAACAGCACCGCCGAGGGCGCAGAAGCTGCCGTCTGATGCACAAACCGCATCCGCTTCGGGGTTAATCCCTGTGCTTGTAACGCGCTCAGAAGCGGGCATAAGCGTTCCGGGCGAAATACTAGGGCACACCGTCCGCCCGTTGGCAGTACCCAAGCGATCGCATTTACAATCTCTGCCATGCTTGCCGTTTCATCCTGCCGTGCCACTGCATGCGCCGTACATGCCGCCCGCTTGCCCGACTCTGCTGCAAAATAGGGTGGATTGCACAGCACATACTGCATGGATCCATGCGGCATCAGGGTACGAATTTCTCGCAGATCACCTTGGATTACGGAAACATTGTGCAGCGTATTGTTGTTGATCGTGCGCGAAAAGAGCTGTGCAGGACCCTCTTGCAATTCCAGCCCTGTCATCGTGAGATCTTCCCGCCAACACAGCATCGTCAGTGCTCCCGTGCCGCATCCCAGATCCAGCACACGTGCGCAGCGTGGGATACGCGCAAAATGAGAAAGCAAAACCGAATCCTGCCCGAGCTTAAAATATCGATCGTCCTGCAACAGAGTAAGCCCATTGGGCAGCCATTCCACTGTCTCCATGTATAAATCCGCACTCCTTTGCACAAAACACCATATTACGGTTATTTTTTATGATAACAGAAATAGATTGTGCTGTCAAACTGTGCAGGATTGGGTTTGACAAATGGCGCAAATCCGGATAGACTATATTTAAATATGTTTTTTCCCAAAAAGGCACTCACATCAATCTGGATTGCCTAAAAATATTTAAAACTTTGAATGATACAGAGGATTTGAATTGTGAAAAAAGTAATGCTTTATGAGCACGGCGGCAGCCTCAATCATGGCTGTGAAGCACTCGTCCGCACCATTTCCGCAATCAGCAAGGAAAAGACCGGCACTGAAGTCACGCTCTGCTCTTATGCGCCCAAGGAAGATCATGCCTGTAATATGCAGGAAGCCGTAGATTCCATCGTACAGAACGATCAGGTACTGCGCCGTTTTTCTCCAGCATGGTTTGTTTATCAGTTTGATAAGCGCGTCACCCATTCGCAGGCACTTCAGGATAAATTCCTGACCGAAAAAACTTGTCTGCATCTTGCACAGAACTGTGATGTATCCATTGCAGTGGGCGGCGATAACTACTGTTATAATAAGGGACAGCAGTTCTGGCCCACCGACCGTGCGCTGAAAAAACAGGGTTCCAAGATGCTGCTCTGGGGCTGTTCCATCGAACCGCGCGATCTTGATACGACCTTTACCCGCCAGCTGGACTGCTTTGATATCATCTGTGCGCGTGAATCCATCACCGCGGATGCACTCACAAAGGCAGGACTTGGCGAAAAGGTACGCCTAATCCCAGATCCCGCTTTCACACTGGAAACCATCGAGCGTCCACTGCCAGAAGGCTTCCAGCCGGGCAATACCGTTGGCATCAATGTTTCTCCAATGATTATTTCCAATGAGGAACAGGGTGGCGCGACCATGGCGAACTACGTCAACCTCATCCAGCATATCCTGAAAGAGACCGATCTTGCCGTTGCGCTGATCCCCCATGTTGTTTGGGATTATAACGATGACCGCGAACCGCTGAACCGTTTGTATGAGCAGTTCAAGGCTTCTGGACGTGTTGTACTGATTCCGGATGGCGATTGTCGTGAGCTGAAAGGCTATATCTCTCGTCTGCGATGTTTTGTTGGCGCACGCACCCACTCTACCATTGCAGCATATTCCTCTTGTGTTCCCACCCTGGTCGTGGGCTACTCTGTCAAGGCAAAAGGCATTGCAAAGGATCTGTTCGGCAGCTATGAAGGTTATACGCTGCCAGTTCAAAATCTCAAGCAGCCAGATGATCTCAAAAATGCGTTCCTGTGGCTTATGGCGCGTGAGGATGAGATTCGCAAGCACTTGACCGAAATCATGCCAGCTTATGCAGCCCGCGCCAAGGAGGCGGGCGATGCACTCGCTGAACTGATGGCTCGCTGACTGCCGTTCTCATGATTTAAAGAAGGTTTGTTATGTTTCTCCGTGATTTGATCGAGGATGCGCGCTCCATTCAAGCGCGCGATCCTGCTGCACGTTCTACTGCTGAAGTTTTTCTGCTTTATCCCGGTTTTCATGCCGTCATTTATCATCGTTTAGCCCATTGGCTATATTGTCACAAACGCTTTTTTCTCGCCCGTATAATCTCGCAATTTGCGCGCACCATGACAGGTGTGGAGATCCATCCGGGCGCGACCATTGGGCGTGGTCTGTTTATTGACCATGGCATGGGCATTGTGATTGGTGAAACAGCGGAGATCGGCGATTACTGTACCATCTATCACGGTGTCACACTTGGCGGCACGGGTAAAGATACGGGCAAACGCCATCCAACGATCGGCAACCATGTACTCATTTCCACCGGTGCAAAAGTACTTGGTCCTTTTACCGTAGGTGACAATTCACGTATTGGAGCAAATGCAGTGGTCTTGCAGGAAGTCCCACCCAATTCAACCGTTGTTGGCATGAAAGCACGTATCGTTAAAATCGATGGACACCGTGTGCCTTCTTTCGACCTTGACCAAATCCATGTACCAGATCCGCTCTCCCAAGAGCTGTGTCGTTTGGAGCATCGCGTTTTTGAAAATGAACGCCGCTTGCATGCACAAGATACCGAACCCTCTGAAACATCAACCCAAAAGAAATAAAATTCTTATTTACAAATACATACCGAATCGGTATAATAAAAGTGAATAAGAACGATTTTTAATGTAATCGTTTCATAAGAATAGGAGAGCTCTTATGGTTCAAACGAAACAGCGTCAGCTGATTATGGAGGCTGTTCGCGGAACAAATACCCATCCCACCGCGGATGAGTTGTTCCAAACCATTCGGCACAAGCTGCCAACTATCTCGCTCGCCACAGTTTATCGCAACCTGAATTTTCTATCTGAGCGCGGTGAAATCCGCAAATTATCCATGCCGGGTATGCCAGACCGCTTTGATTGGAAATTAGATCCACATGATCATATGATATGCAGTACCTGTGGTCAGGTATTTGATTTTCATTTGTCATCTGATCTGAAAAGTCAGATTGCAGCTTCTTGTGGTGGGTACATAGATAGCTATACGCTTGTTGCATATGGTATCTGCCCACATTGTAAAAAATCGCTGATGTAAGCACAAAAATCCCGCAACTTTTGTTGCGGGATTTTTGTCAGCCTGTCGAAAAGTCTTTTGACTGTTTTGCCTCAGAGCGAAGCGATTTAAAATTTTCAAAATCCAAGGACATGTGCCTTGGATTTTGCCCGTGACCCGCGCAAACGTGCGCGAAACCGGGGATATCAGAGCCAGTTTCTACCGGAACTGGCTCTGTATCCAGGGGGACCGAGTTCCCCTGGAAAGACTGTCGAAGTTCTTCGACAGTCTCAGGCTGTCAATATATTGACAGCCTTCTCTGCTTACTTCATGCGGAATCTGCCAACGAGATTATTCATGGTCTGTGCCTGACTGGAAAGTTCTTCGCTCGTTGCAGCGCTCTGCTGTGCAGTTGTGGAGTTGGACTGTACGACATAGGAGATCTTCTGTACACCATCTGAGATACGACCGATTTCAACTACCTGCTCATTAGACAGCTGAACAATATCTTGGATAATATTCGTAACCTGATTTGCGGTATTGACGACTTCCTGCAAGGACTTTTCTGTCTCATGCGCAAGATGTGTACCATTCTTTACAGCAGTGAGTGAAGTTTCGATCAGTGCAGTGGTATGGTTTGCCGCCTCTGCGCTCTTGGATGCAAGGTTACGTACTTCATCTGCAACAACCGCAAAGCCCTTGCCTGCAGTACCAGCACGTGCTGCCTCAACTGCTGCGTTGAGTGCCAGAATATTGGTCTGAAATGCGATATCTTCAATCGTCTTGATGATCTTGCCGATCTCCTCAGAGGAGGTATTGATGTGATCCATCGCCATCACCATTTCATGCATATACTGGTTGCTTTCCTGCAGCTTCTGTGCCACATCTGCCGTAATCTGGCTTGCGTTGGTACATTCTGCTGCATTGTTTCGGGTTACAGAAGTAACCTGTGCAATACGAGACACCAGATCATCTACCTGCTCATTCTGTTCCGTCGCACCACCAGCCAGGTGCTGTGCGCCATGTGCGACCTGTGTAGAACCAGCTGCAACCTGATCCGCTGCCATACCAATACCACCAATGATCTCATTCATATTCATCACAATGTTCTCGATTGAAATACGAATGCGATCAAAGTCGCCATGGTAGGTACATCTTGTTTCTACTGCCAGATTTCCACTTGCCATTTCATTGAGGATATCAGAAATCTCACTGATAATATCATGCAGATAATGTACCATTTCATTGAATACAGTTCCAAGCTCACCGATCTCATCGTTGGATACGACTGGAACATCAATGCTGAGATTACCATCTGCCATCTGACGTGCTGCTGACACAACACCATTGATCGGTGCAATACTCCTTCTCAGCACATAGATCACAATGCTGAGACCTGCTACCAGAGCAATGATGAAAATCACCAAGCTGATGAGACCCTGATGAGACAGCTCGCTTGAGATAATCGCTTGTGGATATACAAAACCAATCACCCAGCCGCTGTGCTCTTCCACAGTTGCAAGAGAATACTTGCTCTCACCATCAAAGTCCTTATGCAGCGTTGGTAGATTGGACGCAGCAGCCTGTGTTAAAATTTCAGAATTCTTTGTCTCTGTCACCATCATCATATGCTGACTTGTTGGAACATACTCATCATAGATATGGTGAAGCACATGCCCTGCATTGTCTATTAGGAAAATATAGGAGCCATCATCTGTTGAATGCTTTTCAAAGATGCTCATGATTGTTTTAATACTGATATCACGTGCCACAACACCGATCAACGTACCATGATCAATAAGTGGCTTGGATATTGGAATTACCAGATCACCTGTTCCGGTATCAATATATGGTGTACCAATAACCAAACCACCCTTCGCAACGGCATCCTTGTAATAAGGCTTTGAAATTGCGTCATATCCCGCTGGCAGTGATATATGATTCCCCAACATTATGCGATTATCTGGTGTGACAAAATAATCAGTTGTAACACCATATGCCAAACCATGATTATTGGAAATCACAAGTTTTTCTGTAATTGCTGCTGGTGTACGCTCTGCTGCTGGAATATCTAAAATCTGTTGACCGAGCTGTTCGAGCTGATCCACACGCAGACGGATCCAACTGTTTACCTGCGCTTCATAATAATCTGTAATTGATTTCATGTGGCTGTTCATGTTATCATGCATAACACGTTTTGTCATAAAAAAGTTGCCCAAATAAATTAAGATTACTGAGACAAAAAACACTGCACTGATTAAAGCTGCCATCTTCTTAACCAGCGAAATGCGGTGCCCTGATACATTCTTTCGCAAAACAATTCCTCCTAATAGAATTAAAATTAGAAAAAATATTGTGTATGAAAATGATCCGCTTCTCATTTTTCTGTCTTCTCATATCCTGAACTTTGTTCAATATATGAAAAAAGCGATATACCATTCATAAAATGAATATACATACGCTCTATTTCTTCTATATACATTTTGCTCTTATTATATTGCAATTTGCGACGATTTTCAAGAAAATTTAAAAATCTTTTTTATAGAAAATTGAAAAATCAATTAAATTGTTTTTGTTTATTGTGCCAAAATACTCTGTTTTAGAAAAAGAAAAGCCAGAGGCATAACAGCTCCAGCTTTTCTTTCTAGATATAATGTGAATTTTCTTATATTTTATATTTTTTACCAATTTTATGTGGTTTTCCACTGTGATACAGTTCCTGTCGGATGGATGCAAACATATTTTCTGCCATTGACAAATACCTCCGGCAGGCACATTCATCAATTGTGAGAGGTAAATCGGTCGGATATCGCGTTTCGATATAAAGGTTATTCAGCGCCGCACTTTCACCCAACCACTCAGTAAACACATCGTCACACGCGACTGCCTGTCGACACAAATACGTTAGATTGTGTCCATCAAAATGGCGTCCTGTTTTAAATAACAGATACCCCTTGAGCGCCTTTTCAATCGCTTGCTGACAATGAAATGCAATGTTGCATACATCTCCATTCCATGTGATCAAGATTCGTGCAGCTTGTAGATCCAGCAGCGCTTTGTCCAGCCATTTATAATAGTACAGGCTATCTCTGCCGCCCTTACGCCCTCTGCTCATACAACACCCGTCCTTTCCGCGCGATCCATGCCGCATAGCTGGTGGTGTCTGCAAGCAGTGTATCCCACTCCTGTGCAGTATACAATGTCAAATTGATCGGGACATCTGCAACAATCGATAAATACAATTGCTGCTGCAAACTATGTTTATCCGTTCCATCTGGAACCACGATACACAGACTGGCAGCTTTCAGCTTATCCGTTGCAAGTGTGCGCTTTTCACCATACAAAATGATCTGCTGTGGTGTACAATTCTGTGCAATCAGCTGTACGATCTCCTCCGGAAATACCATTGAAAAGCCTCCTTTTTCAAACATTCACTTGTATCCATTGATCTATCTATGATTTTGGCAGGCTCTTGGTTTCACGAGAGCCTGCCAAATGTTCCCGCCGCTTCAAATCGCACACGTCCTTCTGATCCCCCCTGCACTGCAAAAGTATCCGCTGTACGCTTGGCATACAGCTCTAACATTGCTCCAGCTGGTGTCTCAGCCGTGTAGTTGATCTGAATCGTGCGCACAAAATCTGTCTCGCTCAAATCCAGTGTATCAGATACTAATGCTGCAATACGGACATTGTTTAAATGCCGATTGATATCCAAATCAGAATATTCTACCCGATAGGTGTGATGCAAGGAAAGCTCCGCAAGCGTGAGCTTCCCCGGCATTGGTAGTGTAGGACGGTCTACACAGATATAGCCTGCTGCCGACGATACATTCGCCGGACGCAGAATGCGATGGGTCTCTGGGTCAAGAATCACCCAAGAAGATATGGCACGCCCCACAGGTTTCCCATCCACCGCAAACCCAAAGGCACGCAGCCAGCTTGCCCCCTTGATGCCTGCACACCAAGTAGACAGTTCCAAGTGCTCATACGATGTTAATGGACGATCAAATTCTGCATGCATGCGCGATAAAACCCAAATTGCATTCAAATCTCCGCGATCCAAATGTGCCATCTGCGCATGTACAGTTGCGGTATCTTGCATAAAATCAAAATATGATGCTGGTCGTACCACACCACGCCAATCAATATGACTGTATGTCAGCTCATATGATTTGACAAACACGCCTTCCATCTTTCTCACACCTTTACTGAATCATAGACAACAGCAATTGCGCCAGAATATCGGAAAATCTCTGCGCCTCCCCATTCTCTGTTGGTTTGCTGCTTGTACCTGTATCCGCTGCATACCATGCGGTCAAGCGGTCTGCCATACCTTGCACAGCAGGGATCGAACCATAGCGGAAAAATACGCTGCCGCCCACATTGCTTTTATCCTTTAAGTAATCCATGCTGGCAAATAGTGGATCTGTGGTCTGCCATACACCAGTTGGATTGTCCGCACAACGATATGCACCCATACCAATATACAACTTGACATCTTTTGTGCCCTGCACCGCCTGATTCCACCAGTCTGCCAGTGTGGCAAAGTCTGCCTGTGCATGGCCAATTTCCCAATAAATCTGCGGGATGATATAGTCCACCAAACCGTTTTCGATCCAGTATAAGCTGTCTGCATAGTTTGCGGTGTAATGCTCGTAGCCATTGGTATTCGAGCCGCGCGGGTCTGTGGATCGATTCGCCCAGATACCAGATGGACTGATGCCAAACCGGATCTCTCTGCGCACAGCATGTAGTGCTCTGTCCAGCTCACGTACCAGCTGGTTTACATTATCGCGGCGCCAGTCCGCAATGTCCGAAAAGTTCCCGCCATACTGCGCATACGTTGCAGAATCTGGAAAATCCTTACCCGGATAGAAATAGTCGTCCATATGCAGACCATCAATATCGTAATTCTCCGCGATTTCTACCGCGCCCTGTACAACCAAATCACGCACTTCTGGCAAACCCGGATTGAAATAATAATTTTGATCAGTATACTGGATCGTCCACTCTGGATGCTGCTTTGCCGGATGGCTGCTTACAAGGCTATCCCACTCTGCCTGCTTGCCCTTGGTGATACGATAGGGATTGATCCATGCATGAAGTTCCAGACCGCGCTTGTGCGCCGCCTTGACCCAATACGCTAAGGGATCAAAGCCGTCCTCTGGCGCGGTTCCCTGCCTGCCTGTGAGGTATTTACTCCAAGGAAACAGTTTGGATTTATAGAGTGCATCTGAGGACGGACGCACCTGCAAAAATACAGCATTGAGTCCCCATTTGACACAGTTGTCCAGAATGCTATCTGCTTCTGCCTTGAGTATGTCTGAATCGGTTGTTGGTTTGGCTGGGTAGTCTAGGTTATAGACCGAAGATACCCACACACCGCGCATCTCCTCTTTGACAGATGGGGTGCGTGTCGCGAATGCAGCGGTTGGCAAACAGATCGTGCAGACAAGTGCCAGTGCAATCATGCGGAAAATTCGTTTCATAATTCCTCCTCTGGTGCTAGAAAATTCTGGAATAAAGATGAGTCCTACCTATTTCAGAATTTGATGCCTACAAAAAGCATCCTTTTCCATGTCTTATTTTATGGTATCATTGTTCATAGTCTTTGGCAAGGGGGGCTTGACGCGGCTTATAAAAAATCGTATGCTGGAAGCAGGACAATTCATGTGAAGGGATCTAAAATCATGGAACAAAAAAAAGCGTTGGTACTTCAGGATCTATCCTGCACAGGACGCGCAGGGCTAACACAAGCCATGTGTGCGTTATCTGCAATGGGTCATCAGTGCATTCCGCTTCCGACCGCAGTATATTCTGGTCATGCTGGGATCTCCGGATTTGAAACAGAAGACTTAACCGGGTGGATGGGACGTGCACTTGAGCATTATACCGCGCTTGACCTACAATTTGACGCAATACAAATCGGTTTTCTCAATACACCAGAACAGGTTGCCTGTGTACTGCAAGCGATCACACTGAAAAAGCCAGATGGCTTTGTGCTTGTAGACCCTGTTATGGGGGACAACGGCAAACTGTATCGGATCTGTACGCCTGCGCTCGTACAAGAGATCGAGCACCTGTGCAGCGCCGCAAATTTCATTACGCCCAATGTCACAGAAGCGGCTGTGCTCTTGGGCTATCCGCCAGAAACCGCACCTGACGGGCTGGAGGATGCAAAGGATTGGGTGCGCCGTCTGTGTAATCGCTATGGCGTGCACACTATTCTGACCGGTCTAGGAGACGCTCACACGGTCTGTACGCTCTGCGGACAAGGGAAAGAAATTACCATTGTTGAAAATCCACGGATCGGCGCATACTATCCAGGGACGGGTGATCTATTCGCCGCCGTTCTGCTGGGCGCCCTGCTCAACGGAGATTCCATAGAACAAGCTGCTCACTGTGCCGCACATTTTGTCTGTGACTGCATCGCAGCCACAAGCGCACAGGGAACAAATCCCAAATGGGGTGTCCAATTGGAACCACAACTTTGGAGGCTATTACTCAATGACAAACAAGCTGACTGAAATCGTCACATATTATAAGGGGTACGGTGCACCAAGCGATCAAAGTGCTCTACTCGCCTGTCTGCGGGAAGCACAGGAAGCGTGCGGTGGCATGCTGGATGCTGCCGCCCAACAAGAGATCGGCGAAATTCTTGACGTGAAGCCCAGCTATCTACAAGCAGTTACGAAACGTATTTCCGACCTCAAACTATCCGGTGCCGCGCATACACTCACTGTATGCACAGGCGTAAACTGTTCTCGCCGCGGTGCAGAAATCCGCGAATACTTAGGGCTTGTTTGAAAATAGAGAAATTGACGGATTTTTCGCAGGGAGCGAGCAGCCACAAGGCAAAAAACGCAGGAATCCTTGATGGATTTCGAGTATTTTTAACGCAGTGGATGCCGTTCCCTGTAGAAAAAGACAAATTTTCGATTTTTCAAACAGCCCCTAGAAAAAGAACTTGGCGCACAATCAGGTAAGACCTTTTTGAATGGTCACTGGACGTATCGCACTGCTGGCTGCCAGCGCGCTTGCCGAACGTCCCCCAATGTTCGCATCGATGGTCAGCTTGTGACAGGCATTACACTCGATGCATTGAAAAAGCGATTATCCGAAGCCTGATATTAGGGGCTATCTGAAAAATCGAAATTCTGGTCTTTTTCTAAAATAATGAGCGGCATCTGCTATGTTAAAAATACTCGAAATCCATCAAGGATTCCTGCATTTTTTGCCTTGCATCTACACACGCATTGCGAAAAGTTCGCCGATTTTTTTGTTTTCAGATACGTTCTAAAATCCCCAGCGAAATCGTTGGGGATTTTTATAAATAAATTTTTTATATTTTTGTGTTGACATTAAGGATATAGCCTGATATAATAAATATTGTTCTGAGCGAACAATATGCGGATGTAGCTCATCTGGTAGAGCGCCACCTTGCCAAGGTGGAGGTAGCGAGTTCGAGCCTCGTCATCCGCTCCATTTAAAAAACCTCACTCAATCGAGTGAGGTTTTTTTGTTTTGTCTGCACCAAAAATGAAAAGATACGTCAGAATTATACTAACGGTATGTATCCATGCGATCCGCTTCTGCTTTGTCATTATAAAATTCTCTCATTTCATTCTCGCAGTTCCCACGCTCCAATTTTATCAGGAAAACAAAAAAAGACACCGTTTGGCGTCTTTTTTTATGGTGGAAGTTACAGGGCTCGAACCTGTGACCCTCTGCTTGTAAGGCAGATGCTCTCCCAGCTGAGCTAAACTTCCAGGGAGATGATTCTCAGCATTTGATTGCTTAAAATCATAGTCATATATGCGATAAATCAATATCATAACTTGTTATAGTTGTGGCTCATCGGGGATTCGCTTTTTCTGTGGAAAAAGCCACGGCGGTTGTAATATGCCACTGGCATATTACTAAGAGCCGCCTTCCGAATCCTTTGTGGTGATCGTTGTGAAATGGTGGCTCATCGGGGATTCGAACCCCGGACACCCTGCTTAAAAGGCAGGTGCTCTGCCAACTGAGCTAATGAACCATATTTGGCTGGGACGGCTGGACTCGCTTTTTCTGCGGAAAAGCCACGGCGGTTGCAACATGCCACTGGCATATTGCCAAGAGCCGCCTTTCGAGTCATGTTCCCTGAAAAAAATAATGGCTGGGACGGCTGGACTCGAACCAGCGAATGGAGGAGTCAAAGTCCTCTGCCTTACCGCTTGGCTACGCCCCAATGTTAAAACGGGCGTTTGCCCTTTTAAGGACAATGCATTGCCTTGCAACGCATTGTCAAGGGTTAAATATGGGGTGAGTAATGGGAGTCGAACCCACGGCCTTCAGAGCCACAATCTGACGCTCTAACCAACTGAGCTATACCCACCATATAAAACTTGTTTTCGATGGAATTCATCAAAGGAAAAGTGGCACGCCAGGAGGGATTCGAACCCCCGGCCTACTGCTTAGAAGGCAGTTGCTCTATCCGACTGAGCTACTGGCGCATAGGTCATTCCCCACTGGGTACTTTGTCTGTCTAGGGTGCCAGTGAAGTTCTTTGGAGCGGGTGATGGGAATCGAACCCACGTGTTCAGCTTGGAAGGCTGACATTCTACCATTGAACTACACCCGCATGTCACCTGAGACTATTATAGTTTATCAGGTTCGCCCCAGATTGTCAAGCCTTTTTTAAAAAACTTCCTGCCCAGCTTTCACTGGGCAGGAATGTTCAAGTTTTAGATGGTTTCGATGTGGATTTCGCTTTCATTTGCCGTAATATGTGCACCTGCAAGTGGATGGTCACAGGCAGCAATGATCTGTTCTGCCAAGCCATTTTCCACTTTTTTCTCGATCAGGCGGCGCAGATTACGCGCACCATACTTGACCGAGAATGCCTTCTTCGTCAGATACTGCACCAGTGTATCATCCCAGCTCAGACGAATACCGCGAGTCTGTACAGACTCGCGCAGCTGCGCCAGCAGGATCTCACAGATTTTTCCAAAATCGTCCTCTGTCAACTGATTGAACGCAATGATCTCATCAATACGGTTGAGGAACTCGGGACGCATGATATCCTCCAGCGCCTTGATCGCGCGTTCCTTGCCCAAATCACTGACCGTACCGCCAAAGCCAACAGAGGCTGTCTTGTTCTGCGAGCCAGCATTAGAAGTCATCACAATGACTGTATTCTCAAAGTTAACCTGTCTGCCGTGTGCATCTGTAATATGTCCATCATCCAAGATCTGGAGCAGGATATTCAAGATATCCGGATGTGCCTTTTCGATCTCATCAAAGAGAATGACGGAATACGGACGGCGGCGAATCTTTTCTGTCAGCTGTCCAGCCTCATCATAGCCCACATAGCCCGGAGGAGAGCCAACAAGGCGGGATACCGCATGCTTCTCCATATACTCGGACATATCTAGACGAACGAGCGCCTCTGGTGCATCAAACAGGTCTTCTGCAAGCACCTTGACGAGTTCCGTCTTACCAACACCTGTTGGCCCGACAAAGAGAAAAGATACTGGCTTGCGCTTCGGGGAAATGCCCGCACGAGAACGGCGAATTGCTGTACAAATGGAATCAATTGCCTCATCCTGTCCAATCACGCGGCTCTTGATACGCTCTTCCATACCTTTCAGCTTAGACAGCTCCTGCACCTGTACACGAGACGCTGGGATACCCGTCCAAAGCTCGATCACGCCTGCAAGGTGCTCCGCTTCCAGTGTCGGGGTCGGTTTGCCCTTGAGTTCATCCAAACGATTTTGGATCTGCAACTCGCGGGAGCGCAGTCCAGCCATCTCTTCATAGGTTTTTTCATCCTGTGTCTCTTGCAGCAAGTCATCCTGCTTCTTGCTGACGGTATCCAGTTCCTCTTCCAGCTCAGGGATCTCACTGATGCCCGGCTCATCCAGATTCAGGCGAGAACATGCTTCGTCGATGAGGTCGATCGCCTTATCTGGCAAATAGCGGTCTGTGATATAGCGCTCGGACAAGGTTGCCGCCAAACGGCAAGTTTCATCCGGAATGGTGACACCATGGAAATTCTCATAGTAAGAGCGAATGCCAAACAGCATTTCAATCGTCTGTTCAATGGACGGTTCATTGATGGTCACAGGTTGGAAACGGCGCTCCAATGCTGCGTCCTTTTCAATATACTTACGGTACTCTGCAAACGTTGTCGCACCGATCACCTGAATCTCACCACGAGACAGTGCTGGCTTTAAAATATTCGCCGCATTCATCGCGCCCTCTGAATCACCCGCGCCTACGATCGTATGCACTTCGTCGATGACCAGAATGATATTGCCAAGCTTCTTGACCTCATTGATGAGTCCCTTGACACGGCTTTCAAACTGACCACGGAACTGTGTACCTGCAACGAGTGATGTGAGATCCAGCAGGTGTACCTCTTTATTGCGCAGTTTATAGGGCACTTTGCCCTCCGCAATGCGAATTGCAAGTCCTTCTGCAACTGCCGTCTTACCAACGCCCGGCTCACCGATGAGGCACGGGTTGTTCTTCTGACGGCGGTTTAAAATCTGGATCACGCGGTCAGTTTCCTGCTCGCGTCCGATGATGCGATCCAGTCTGCCATCACGCGCCTTGCTTGTGAGGTCATCACAGTACATATCCAAGTACTTTCTTTTCTTCTTTTCTTTATCCTTTTTGTGCGAAGTTGTATTGTTCTTCTTTTCTGTACGCAAAAATGGGAACGGGAATGCTGGCGGCTCTGCGCTGTCCTCTGTCTCCTCATTATGCTCCGCATCCTCTGTGTCCTCGTCCTCTATATCCGGTCCAGCAGGGATGAGTGCACTCAGATCCTCCAAAGAGTTGATCTCTGAAGACAGCATTTCCAGTGCATCATCGTTGAGCCCCATCTGCTCCATCATCTGATCGAGGGGCTTGATACCAAGTGTGCGTGCACATTTGAGGCACAGACCTTCCTGTTTTGCATCGTCTCCGTTACTGGGATCTATCTTTGTAATGAATATCACCGCCACATTTTTACCGCAGCGGGAACACATG
This sequence comes from Butyricicoccus sp., assembly GCA_020025885.1. Taxonomy (GTDB): domain Bacteria; phylum Bacillota; class Clostridia; order Oscillospirales; family Butyricicoccaceae; genus Butyricicoccus. Next base: position 14,370 of record JAHHRJ010000027.1, read on the forward strand.
GGCATTTGCATGGTAAACTCTCCTTATAAAACGGGAAAATAGGTAAGCAGACTGCGCAAGAGCACAGTTTGCTGAATCCGATTGGGACTAAGCCAACCGATTTGGGTAAAGATTTCTGGACGCAGTACATGTGCGAGCCAAAGCGCAAGTACGATCACGAGGATACCGCCCACGAGTCCAATTGCCGCACCCGTCAAGCGGTTGAGTGCGCCAAGCGGTGGAAAGCGTGTCAGTATATTTAAACTGCGTGTGATTAATGACAGCACAAGGGACAGTACGATCAAAAACACGATCACGAGGAGCACATAAACAATGCCCTGTGCCATAGAAGCCGCCGCCTGTGCCACCATATCCTCAGAAAGCACACCCTCTAGTTTGAGTTCCTGTATAGTCTTTGATTCAAATATTGCAGTTGTCAGCTGTTTGACCACAGTTTGCGTGAGCGCAGGCGCACATAACTTAGCAAACCAGTTTGCGCCCAATACAACCGCAATCTTGCCGCACAGTCCAATCACCGCACCAGTCAGCCCACGTCTCGCCCCGCTCGCAATGCTAAACAACAAAAACAATATGATCATCAAATCCGGCAGGTTCAATAGGCTACTATTACTTTGCACCGGTATCATTCGTAAATCCCTCCGCCATTGCAGATGATTCGGTCACACGCTGTACATATTTGGAATAAACCAGCCATGCTCCTCCATCTTCTGTCATGAGCACCCGCTGTGCGGCACTGGTATTCATACACTTCCAGTCTGGGTGCAATGCATTGTTGTAAATATATAGCCCCGAGCTTGTAAGAACGCCTAACTGACCGCCCGCATAAGACAAGCTCTCTGGTGCTGTTTCGAGATCAAGCGCAGCTTTCGCTGTGCCACTTTTGTCGTACCGTGTGATTGTCGCGCGTGCATTGCCCGACCAGGAACGCAGTGCAATCACAAAATCATTTTCATCAAAGGCATATCCAAGCAAATCCTTGGCAGAATATTCTGTCTTTGATGTCTTCTCACCGCGTCGGTTTGCCGTGAACATAGAGCGATCTGTAATGACTGCCACATTGCTGTCATCCAACCAGTGTACGGCATACCCGACCACCGAGCCTAAACTCACACTTGCACGCACTTCGCCTGCATCCATATCAAAGAATTGTAGAAAGCTCTCAAACTGCGAGCCATTCTGCTGAAAGGTCAACGCGCATAAATGTGTGCCCGAAGGGGAAAGTGCCGCTTCCTGCACATAAAAGTCCGGTGTACGCCACCGCCAAATATGGCGATCCTCCTCACGAGACGATGCACTGTATACCGTAACAGTACTCTTATATCCTGCCTCATCCGTGATCACCGCACAGTTGTCTCCATATCCAATGGATGCTGTGCGAATGGGGGCTTTTAGGTGCAAGGAAAACAACTGTGTCAGACCGGAAGAAAATGATACGTCATACCCGCCACGGTCATAGGCAAGGATATAATTGGGATTGGTGTCAAGCACAGGCGATGTATAGTTAATCGCTGTTTTCTGCTGGCTGACACCACCAAGCTGTAAGACAGAAAGCGCCTCATCGTTGATAATCGCAAGTGCAGATCCAACCGGTTTGACCTGACTTGCAGACTGCCCCGGATACATCAGTACCCCATCACGAAGTGCCTCTGGCTCCAGTGCGCCAAACAAAATTTGCGTTGTCCGGCGCAGAGAGGATGACGAAAACAGTGTAAAATTCACCGCTGAGAACAATAAGATCCCCACAAGCAGCAGCCAGCCAACCAGCGAACGCAAGCGGGTCAGTCGGCGATGTTTGAGACTTTCTGCCTGTTGCAGCAACTGTTTACGTTTTTTTGCAGAGCGTGGAAATGGAACCAAATTCTTTTTTCCTGACACCGGCAACCCTCTCCTCTCTCATTATAGTAGTGTATCACACTTTCATGCAGTCCGTGTGAATAAACCTTGAAATTTTTCGATTGAATGGCTAGTCTCCAAGCCGAAATACGTCTAATTCTGGGGTATCATCATACCATAGACGGTTCATAAACAGACCGCAGGCTGGCAAAGTAGGTCCCGCCTGTTCACGGTCGCAGGATTCTAAAATTTTCGCAACATCTTCTGGCGCAAACTTTCCGTTGCCCACATAGAGCAATGTTCCGGAGATCGCACGCACCATATTATACAAAAACCCATCTCCACAAACGCGAATGCAGATGAGTCCATCTGCATTCTGTTCCACTTCACACCAGAAAATAGTACGCACCGTAGACTTGACTGGCGTACCGACCGAGCGGACTGCATTAAAATCATGCCGACCCACAAAGTATTGTGCCCCCGCCTGCATCCGTTCTGCATCGAGCGGATAAGCATAGCGATACGCACGATCAGTCAAGAATGGATCACGCATCTTGGATGGATATACATAATATGCATATTCCTTTTTTGTGCACTGAAACCGTGCATCAAAATCATCTGGAACCACGACTGCACCATTGACTGCAATATCTTCTGGCAGCTGTGCCCCCAGAGCGAGCGGCAAGCGCCCCAGCGGAATGGAGCAGTCTGCCTTAAAATTTGCAACATAACGTCGTGCATGTACACCCGCATCCGTGCGTCCAACACCAGACAAATAGGTATCACATTTCAGCAGCTTATTGATGGCATCTGTAACGGTTTCCTGAATCGATGTGCCATTTTTTTGTACCTGCCAGCCATGGTACTTCGTGCCGACATAGGAAAGAGAAAGTGCAATGTTCATGTTGTCACCATCCCATTCTGCCAAATACGATCACCGCTGCAAACACGATGGCAGATACTAGGCCTGCGCCTAAATCCACCCGTCCAAACTTCATCTGCTTCATGCGGGTGCGTCCCACGTCTCCGCGGTATAGGCGGCATTCCATTGCGATCGCAAGCTCATCTGCACGGCGGAATGCGGAGATAAACAGCGGCACAAGGATCGGAACCATTGCACGTGCACGCTGCACCAAGTTGCCCGACTCAAAGTCTGCACCGCGTGCTTTTTGTGCGGCAATAATTTTTTCCGTTTCTTCGATCAGAGTCGGAATAAAGCGCAGTGCAATGGACATCATCATTGCCAGTTCATGTACCGGAAGATGAATCTTCTTAAACGGTGCAAGCAAACGCTCCAAGCCGTCTGTCAGCTCAATGGGCGACGTGGTATACGTGAGCATAGATGTACCGATAATGAGCAGCAAAATACGCACGACCATTAAAATTGCAACCCGAATTCCGGCATCTGTCAGCTTTAAGAACCCAAAGCTCCAAAGCACGTTACCCGGTGTGTAAAATAAGTTGAGCACCGCGGTAAAAACCACGATAAATACCACGGGCTTAAGTCCACGCACAACCATCTTAGGCTGAATGCCTGAGATATAGATCACAGAAAAAATATAGAGCGCAAGCAGTGCATAGGAGATCGGACCTGCCGCCAGGAATAGGGTAACGATCATCGCCATGACCAAAACCAGCTTTAAGCGGGGGTCAACGCGGTGTACAATGCTCTGCCCCGGAAAATATTGTCCAATTGTAATATCTTTCAGCATTTACCGGTCCTCCTTACACGCGCGGATCGCCTTTACCGCATCCTCAACGGTATAAATGGAAGGGTCTAAGTCGAACCCACGGCGCACCAGCTCCCGCACGACTTTGGTAATCTCTGGAATATCCAGTCCTGCGCGTGTGATCTCATCCGCATGTGCAAACACCTCACGCGGCGTACTGCACAGCATCACATGCGCCTGATTCATCACCAGCAACCGGTCTGCCAACCGTGCAATATCTTCCATCGAATGCGATACGATCAAGATGGTTGCACCCGAACGCGCATGATAATCTTGAATCTGTGCCAAAATTTCGTCGCGTCCGGCGGGGTCCAGTCCCGCGGTGGGCTCGTCCAAAATGAGCACCTGCGGGCGCATGGCAATCACACCTGCAATCGCAACGCGGCGTTTCTGTCCGCCAGAGAGCGCAAACGGAGAATGATTTGCCAGCATGGGGTCTAACCCAACAAAATCCATTGCCTCACACACACGTTTTTCCACCTCAGATGCAGAAAGTCCCATATTCTGCGGACCAAACGCAATATCTTTCGCGATCGTTTCTTCGAACAGCTGATACTCTGGATACTGGAACACCAGTCCGACCGCAAATCGTGTCTTGCGGTCGCACTTGCCCTTTTCATCCCAAATGGAGTGCCCAGACAGCAATACTTCACCTGATGTGGGCTTGAGCAGTCCATTGAAATGCTGGATGAGCGTAGACTTGCCCGACCCAGTATGCCCAATCACACCGAGAATTTCTCCTTTTTTGATCTGGATATTGACATGATCTAGTGCTGTGCGTTCAAACGGGGTACCTGCACCATATACTTGGGTCAAGTCCCTTGTTTCTAAAATAAATGACATGATCGACTCGCTCCTCAGTTCGCCAGATAGCGCTCTAGAATGTCAGCACATGCATCCACTGTGAGCGCATCAATCGGCAAATCTGTACCGATTTGGTTGTTGAGGTCAAAAAGCACCTCTATTGTCTGTGGTACCGTCAGGCTGGCGGCACGCAGTGCGTCTACCTGTGTAAAAATTTCGCGTGGTGCGCCCTGCATCAGCACTTTTCCGCCGTGCATGACCACGACACGCCCTGCCTGTACTGCTTCATCCATATGGTGTGTGATGAGTACCACTGTGATACCCATTTTTTGGTTCAGTTCCCGAATGACGCGCATGACTTCACGGCGTCCTGCGGGATCAAGCATGGCTGTCGGCTCATCAAATACCACACAACGCGGCATCATTGCGATGACACCCGCGATCGCAACGCGCTGTTTCTGTCCGCCAGACAACTTATGTGGTGCATGGCGGCGAAACTCATACATTCCAACCACTTTGAGTGATGCATCCACACGCTCGCGAATCTCCTTCGGCGGCACACCGAGATTTTCCAGTGCAAATGCAACATCTTCTTCGACGACCGTTGCAACGATCTGGTTGTCCGGATTCTGGAACACCATCGCACATGTTTTGCGGATATCATAAAGCAGCTCCGGCTTGCGGGTATCCATGGTATCCACATATACCTCACCACCAGATGGCAGACGAATGCCGTTAAAATGGCTTGCAAGCGTAGACTTGCCTGAGCCATTGTGCCCCAGCACTGCGACAAACTCGCCCCGATCAATAGACAGGCTAACGCCATTGAGTGCAACCTTCTGTACACCATCTGCCGACTGATAAATATATCTTAAGTCTTCTGTCTTAATAATTTCAGACATTGAGGTTCTCCCTCCAATCAATTCTTTCGGCTCATCGTGCCGCAATATAGCGTGCAGAAGAACCACACGGCAATACCAGTCCTGTTGAGGTCACTGGCAGACCGATCTCCTGCGCCTCCACGCGTCCCGGATGCTGGCGCATTGCAGTCGTACCTAGCAGGTATGCCATAACAGAGGGTGCAAGCCCCGTGGAATAGCTGGAAATGAGCACAAACAGCGGATGGTCAGACAGAAGCTGCATGGTCAGCGCCACAAAATCTGCAACATCCTCTTCGATCTTCCAAGTTTCACCGCCCGGTCCGCGTCCATAGCTTGGTGGGTCCATAATAATCGCGTCATAGCGGCGGCCGCGACGCAGTTCACGCTGTACAAACTTTTTGCAGTCATCCACGATCCAGCGAATCGGACGGTCAGCCAATCCAGACGATGCTGCATTCTCACGCGCCCACTGGGTCATGCCCTTGGATGCGTCTACATGACACACATTCGCGCCCGCCGCTGCAGCTGCAAGGGTCGCGCCGCCTGTATAGGCAAAGAGGTTCAGGACGTTTACCGGACGCCCTGCGGAGCGCACTTGCTCCATAATAAAATCCCAGTTTGCCGCCTGCTCTGGGAACAATCCTGTATGCTTAAATGCCATTGGCTTGAGCTGGAAGGTCAGTTCCTTGTAAGAGATCGCCCACTGTTCTGGCAGCTGGCGAATCTCCCACTTACCGCCACCAGAAGATGAGCGGTGATAGACCGCACCTGCGTGGTTCCACACACGATTTTCCTCTGTGCGCGGCCAGATTGCCTGTGGGTCTGGACGCTGTAAAATCTGGTTGCCCCAGCGCTCGAGCTTTTCTCCGCCGCCACAATCCAGCACTTCATAATCTTTCCAATCATTTGCAATCCACATCTGATATCCTCCAATTGGGAAAGCACGATTTCGTACATTTTTTTGATGCAATCCCGATAAAATGCCGATAGTTTAACTCTTATATTGTATCACCAAACTCTGCCCTGCGCAATTCCAAGGCTTTCCAAAAACAACTGTACCGATTCCACTGTTTTCCGGCAAAAAAGCCATGTACTCGTACAAAAAATACCCTTTCATACGAACAACAGTTGCAAGATGGCGAAAATACTCGTATAATGAAGAAAAAACACTGCGCAATGTGCGCGTCATACGAGGAAAAACGCATGAAAAAATATCATTCTGCGCGTCCCAACCGCTTGATCAGTCTGAGTCCTTCTGCCCTTGGATATACACGATATACGGGCAAACGCGGCAATGCTCCAACCTTGCGCATATGGCGTATGCGCTGGCTGACCCTTTTAGGGCTGATCCTATCAGGCGTTGGGATCGGGTTTTGCAGTCTGCGCTTGGCATCCGGTTCGTTTGGACAACCAATGTTCGACAGCTATCTGCAAAACCCTGCGATCTTGTGGCTGAATATTACTCCAGTTGTACTTTTGATCTTATTTCTCTGGTTTGTGGTGCGGCAGGCATGGGTCGCCGTACTGCTTGGCGGCGGTCTTGTTACAATCTTATCCATTTCAAACTATTTTAAGCTCATGTTTCGTGATGACCCTTTGACAGCTGCCGATCTTGGCCTCGCTGCTGAGGGAATCAAAATGGCAAGAAATTATGTAAATGCGATTAGTCCGGAGGTATTGCATGCCGGACTTTTGCTTGTGGGTGCTGTTTTGGTGCTCGCCCTCATTTGCAGAGCACGTCCAGCACGCACTTGGAAAGGACGCACCGCAGGCAGTGTCCTGTTCTTTGCCTTGCTCTCCCTCGGCATTTGGACATTTTATGCTGGCGGATCTTATACCAAAACAGCTTGGCATACTTGGACAGACAATCCAGAGGAAATCAACCAATGGTCTGCCACACAGGTTTACTTATCCAAGGGGTTTGTGTATCCCTTTTTGCACAGTCTGCCGGAAGCAGGCGAGAAAAAGCCAGAAGGCTACAAAAAAAGCAGCGTAGCAACCATGCTAAAGGAACATCCCGATGCGAATATTCCAGAGAGCCAAAAGGTAAATATCGTATCAATTATGCTCGAGGGCTTTAATGATCTCACACAGTTTGCTGACATTGAACTGCGCAAAGACAAAAAAAGCCCCTATAAGCCGTTCCATGACTTTGAGAAAGTGAGTTATACCGGTCGGCTCGTGACCAATATCTTTGCCGCTGGCACAGTAGACACCGAGCGCGGACATATCACTGGTATGACCGATTACGGCAGTCTGCGCCACAACGCTTGGTCATACGCCCGCTACTTTAAGTCACAGGGCTATATCACACAGGGCAGCCACCCTTCCAATGATTGGTTCTATAACCGCAAAAACATCAACGAATATCTGGGATTTGATGACTATTACTTCCTTGAAAACCATTATGGCGAAATCAATGATGGAAAGATCGCAATGGATGACGTACTCATTCCTGAGATCTACGATCTTCTCGTGCGTGATATGACGAGCGGCAAACCTGTATTCTCTTTCAATGTCACCTACCAGAACCACGGTCCTTACCCGATCGGCTGGCTGCGCTATGGTGAATTCGTTCCCAAAGGCGTCTATTCCGAAGATTCCTACTATATTCTCAACAACTATCTTGGTGGTATTGAAAAGACAGGCAGACAGCTCATCAAGCTCAAAAAAAAGCTGGACGCCCTTGACGAACCAGTTGTGCTCTTCCTCTATGGCGACCATAACCCATGGCTTGGTGATGCGAACAGTGTCTATAAAGAACTTGGTGTCAACTTCAATTTGGCAACTCAAGAGGGCTTTGAAAACTATTACGCCACACGTTATCTCATTTGGGCAAATAAATCTGCAAAGGAAGTGCTCGGCTTTGATTTTGTGGGCAAAGGTCCCGACCTTAGCCCAGCATTTCTGATGGCACATTTCTTTGATCTTGTAAATTGGAAAGGTCCAACGCTCACACAAGTCACCGCACCGCTTTTGCAGCATGTGACTGTGGCAAGCAATCATGGTGTTTTCCTGTGTGATGGCGAATTGACCGATACTCTGCCCGAATCCGTTCGCCCTTCTTGGAAAGCCTATACCGATCTTTGTTATTATCTGCGCAATGAATATCGTATCAAATCTTAGCGCACAACTGTAATATGATATTGTTATGATAAGGAGTTACTATGTCCGATTTTCTTCCCATCTCTCGTGCTGATATGGAGGCACGGGGCTGGTACTACTGCGATTTTCTGCTTGTGACTGGTGATGCCTACATCGACCACCCGTCTTTTGGCACGGCGATCATTTCCCGCGTGCTGGAAAATGCTGGCTTCCGCGTTGCCATCTTATCTCAGCCTTGCTTTACCGACGAGCGGGATTTTACAGCAATGGGACGCCCGCGTTATGGCGTGCTCGTCAACGCAGGCAATATCGACTCAATGGTCGCGCACTATACCGCTGCCAAAAAGCGCCGCCACGACGATTCCTACACCCCCGGTGGTGTGGGCGGCAAGCGTCCAGACCGCGCCGTGACCGTGTACTCCATGCTTGCACGCCGCGCATTTCCAGATACCCCGATCTATCTTGGTGGACTGGAAGCGAGTCTGCGCCGCTTTGCTCACTATGACTATTGGAGCGATCAGGTCATGCCCTCTGTGTTGTCTGCATCGGGTGCAGATGGTCTGATGTATGGTATGAGCGAGCGTTCCGTTGTTGAGCTGGCAAAAAATTTAAAAGCCGGAAAGCATGGTGCAGACGCTGTGCGCAATATCCGCGGCATGGTCTACCTTGCCCACAATACGGAGGACGTGCCTTTCCCCTTTGTGACCTGCCCATCTTATGAAGATGTGACCCTAAGCAAGGAAGCGTACGCCCGCTCGGTCAAAATGCAGTATGACGAAGCCGATCATGTGCGCGGCAAAGCCATCGTTCAAGCGCACGGCAAGCGTCTGCTCATTCAAAATCCGCCCTCTCTGCCGCTCAACACGCAGGAGATGGATCGCATTTATGCACTGCCCTTTATGCGCACCTACCACCCATCCTATGAGGCGCTGGGCGGTGTCCCAGCCATTCAGGAAGTACAGTTCTCCATCATTCACAACCGCGGCTGCTTTGGTGCCTGCAACTTCTGTGCACTCGCCTTCCATCAAGGGCGCTATATTTCCGCACGCTCGCATGATTCCGTTGTGCATGAAGCGGAGCAAATCGCACAGCACCCCGACTTCAAGGGGTATATCCACGATGTCGGCGGTCCAACCGCAAACTTCCGCGCCCCCTCCTGTAAGCATCAGGAAAAGCACGGACTTTGTGTCAACAAGCGTTGTCTGTTCCCTAATACCTGCCAAAATCTGGAAGCCAATCACCGCGATTATCTCACACTCTTACGCCGTCTGCGTCAGGTTCCGGGCGTCAAGAAAGTCTTTGTCCGCTCCGGTCTGCGCTATGACTATATGATGGCAGACAACAATGACGAATTTTTCCTTGAGCTCGTCAAACACCATATCTCCGGACAGCTTAAAGTTGCGCCTGAGCACATGAGTGATAACGCTCTGTATTATATGGGGAAACCATCATTTTCTGTATATGAAAAATTCCGTGAGCGTTATGGTCGTATCAATGAGAAGCTGGGGAAAAAGCAATATCTTGTCCCCTATCTGATGTCCTCCCATCCGGGTGCAACCTTGCAGGATGCCATCCAAATGGCGTGCTATCTGAACAAGGTCGGCTATATGCCGCAGCAGGTACAGGACTTTTACCCAACGCCGGGCACGCTCTCGACGGCAATGTACTATACCGAGATCGACCCACGCACCATGAAGCCAGTTTATGTTGCAAAGTCTGCGGAAGAAAAGGCGATGCAGCGTGCACTGCTACAATGGCGCCGCCCTGATAAACGTCCGATCATTGCCGCCGCTCTGCGCAAAGCAGGACGCGAGGACTTGGTAGGCTTTGGTAAGGAGTGCCTGATCCGTCCGCTCCCTAATGAACATTGGGGTAAAAAGCCTGAACCGCGCCGCGATGAGCACCGCCGTGCACGTCCGCCTAAACATGGTGGTAAACCTGCTGCAAAGCGTACAGTTAGTCCGAAAAAGGGTAAGAAAACCAGTCGATAAACAAAAAATCTGACACATAATGACATCCCTGCACAAGAACAACTGATAAAACTATCCAAATTATTACAAGGTCAAGTGAGGATTAAAGAATGAATCCTCACTTGACCTTGTTGCTTTTTGGAAGTATCTTGAATCAATTTATTCAGAACTCTTTTTATCATCTGCTGACAGTCTATTATAGTTAAAAACATCATCCATCTTTACATGAAGCATGGATGCCAAACGAAAAGCGAGGGATAATGATGGATCGTATTTATTATTTTCAATAGCGTTGATAGTTTGCCTTGAGACATTGTAACTTATAGCTAGCTCCTCCTGCTTAATTCCCATTTTCTTACGAATTTCTTTAAGGCAATACCGCATAATTCAACAAGAGCGATTTTCGGAAAAATTTCTCGTCAGAAAAAGACGTGAATCCGCAGGAATCCTTGATGGATTTCAAGGATTCACAACGAATTTATGGCGCGAAATTTTCGCAAAGCGCCGCAGATGACATTGTGCGGTGTTGCCTTAATATTGTTATCCATTGTTAAGCACCATGCTTCCTTGTATAGTAGAGATATGCTAAATCAAAAATAATGGAAATCACGCCAAGATACATAGGGCGTTTCTGAAAAGTAAAAAGTGACGAATGATACCAAATGTGGTAAAATAAAGCTGGTAAGGACTGCGCCAACTGGCGTAGATGTAAATATGGTAGGGTGGGACACGCCCGAACCAATACGCTCAGGAAGACCATGTAAAACCTCGCGCGGTGCAGGCTACGGTCAGCGAACTGAGAATCCCTCTGCCTCTGATACAAATAGGAAAGACCATGAGACTGATTTTCGTCAGTCTCATGGTCTTTCTTTAAAGTTCGCTTCTATAAAGAGTGAACCGAAGCATCCATTTTTTCTTAGTTACAAATTGTGCGCTCAGTTTCCTTGTCAAATAGATGTATCTTGTTCATATCCAGAGCCAACTGCATCTTCTCGCCGCCTCTTGCCTGTACGCGAGCAGGTGCCTTGACAACGATCTTGCTGTCCTTGCAAACGGTGTAGAGGAATACCTCTGCGCCCATCAGCTCAGCGATCTCAATGTCAACCTCGATCACGCTCTGCGGTGCATTGGTGATGAAAATATCCTCTGTGTGGAAATCTTCTGCACGCAGACCCAGTACGACTGGCTTACCAATATAGGGAGCAAATTTGTCTGCGCCGCCCTTGCCCTGTGGGATCGGGATGGAGTAGCCCGCAAAATCTACATGATAGTCTTCACCATGCTGAGAAATGTTTGCATCAATGAAGTTCATCTGCGGAGAACCAATGAATCCAGCAACAAACATATTGCATGGATCATTGTAGAGGTTCTGTGGGGTATCTACCTGCTGGATAATACCATCCTTCATAACAACGATGCGGTCGCCCATGGTCATTGCCTCGGTCTGGTCATGGGTAACGTAAACAAAGGTGGTGCCAAGACGCTTATGGAGCTTTGTAATCTCAGTACGCATCTGGGTACGCAGCTTTGCGTCCAAGTTGGAGAGCGGCTCGTCAAGCAGGAAAACTGCTGGGTCACGTACCATTGCACGACCGAGTGCAACACGCTGACGCTGACCACCAGACAGCGCCTTGGGCTTACGGTTGAGCAGATGCTCAATGTCCAGAATCTTAGCAGCCTCATGTACCTTACGGTCGATCTCATCCTTCGGAACCTTACGCAGCTGCAAGCCGAATGCCATGTTCTTGTATACGGTCATATGCGGATACAGTGCATAGTTCTGGAATACCATCGCAATATCGCGATCCTTTGGCGGCACATCATTGATCAGACGGTCGCCAATGTACATCTCGCCTCCGGAAATCTCTTCCAGACCTGCGATCATACGCAGCGTGGTGGACTTACCACAACCAGAAGGACCAACCAGAATAATAAACTCCTTGTCCTCGATCTCCAAATTCAAATCCGGAACAACTTCAATGTTGCCGGGATAAACCTTCTTAAGGTGACGCATGGAAATGCTTGCCATAATAAATGTACCCCTTTCATTAGATGCCTGCACAAAAATATTCAGATTGAATCTTTGCTTCTGCAATCAGAATAACACCAGATTAGACGGGATACAATGGTAAAAAATTGATTATTTTCGCTTTATTCTGCGTATTTCTCTCCTAATGATATTGATTCTGAAAGAGCAGGAAATATGATACAAACCAAGCCCCCAAAATTTGTATATGTTTTTTTCAGTGCATGATCTCCAGCATAAAACAGTCTGTGCAAATATAAAAAGTCAGAAAAACTTCCTGACTTTTTATATTGATTCAATTTATTCTAAATATGGCTTTGCCAGTGCACGTAGGTCATCCATATGACTCGTGACCCACTGGTCATATGGTACACATGCACGTGCAACCGTCTGTCCCAGCTGCACAAGGAACGGTGGGATCTGCTCCTCTAAAATTGATCCCCAGTTTTCACCAAAGTGCTCCGTGCCCAGCTGTGCGCTGCCGCCTACATGCAAAGTAAATGCAGGCAATGGCTTCTTGTCTACGATTTTCACGCCGCCATGGAAGCCCAGTTCCCCGATTTGATGCGTACCGCAGGAGGACGGGCAACCCGAAATATGGATCTGCGGCAATGCCCCATCTGGAATATGCGCAGAGCGTACCGCTTCCACACAAGCACGGTAAAGATGCTGAGAATCACGCGCACCCTGCTGACAAATGGATGAGCCAACGCAAGAAACCGAAGTCTCGAACACAGTCTGCGCACCATCCTCTGTCGCACGAAGCACCTGCTTTGCCTCCTCCGCAGTACAGTTGATGATATACATGGTATTGTCTGCACCCAGACGCAGCTCCACAGCATCCATATCCTGAATGGTATCATACAGAGCGCACAGTGTCTCTGGGCTTGGCATACCGCCCAATGGGTGATACCAAACCGCAAACAAACCAGACTGCTTTTGCGCGATCACACGGTGATCCTCGATGGTTCCCTTGCCAGTCTTGGTGATCGGCTGTTCTGTAACGTTCAGTTCCAGCCCACCCTGCTGCTTGAGCGCTTCCAGTTCTTCGTTAAATGCTGTGCGATATGCTTCTTCTCCGCCAAGTGCCTCCGGCATATAGCGGGTACGTGCCTTTGCACGCATCTTATAGTTTCCGTGCTTTAAGAAAGTATTGACCATCGCACGTGTATAGTAAAGAAGTTCACTTCCAGATATACCAGATACCATAAGGATGCCCAGACGCGGATTTGGTCCCATACCGCCCGCGCTATACACATCAAATGTGCCATCTTCACGCGCTACAAATCCAAGGTCACGAATGGTTGCATGTGCAATATTATCAGGATGGTTTGCAAATCCCACCTTGAGCTTACGCGGCATCTTGATTTCATAGAGGATAGACAACAGATAATCTGCTACCTCTTGTGCGTATGGCATGACATCAAAGGTTTCGCCTGGCAGTACACCAGAGAGCGGCGGTGCCATAACGTTACGCGGATTGTCTCCGCCACCGCCGCGGCAAAGGATGCCATGATCCAGTGCCTCACTTGCAATTGCAAGGATCTGTCTGCCCTTCAAATGGTGTATCTGAATGGTCTCACAAGTTGTAAGTTTGACGGTATCCAATTCATACCGCTTGAGTGTATTCACAAGAAAACCGAGCTGATCCTTGGTCACGCGTCCGGCTGTCATGCGCAAGCGCAGCATTCCGTATTTTCCATTGCGTTCTGCATAGCTGCCGAATCCGCCTGAAATCCCCTTATAGGTCTGGCGTGGCATCTGTCCAGTATAAAACTGTCTTGTTGCTTCATCAAACTGCTCTAGGTCTGCGCGAAATGCTTCAATGATCTCTTTTTTCATGATGATACTCCTTTCGATTGATGTACAGCCGATTTTTTCCCCAATTTGGACAGAGATCGGGCTTCTCATCTATGACCGCTCTTGGAATTCCCCACCAAAAAATACTTTTCTGTTGGTATGCGATTTGTATGCTATACGATGAAGTATTCTACTGCAAACACCGCCGCACACGCAACGCCGGCGACCACAAACAACGAACTGCCGCGCCATGCAAAAATCACTGCCGCAATCAAGCCTGCCAGCGCAGAAACCGGAGTGTTGATCGCATATAGGATGGCTGGAAATGTCATGACTGCAAGCGTGACATAGGACATATAATAGAGGAATGAGTGGATGGTTCGGTTTTTGATCTCCCGTCGAATGAGGGTCAAAGGAAGCACACGAATGAGATATGTGACCGCTGCCAAATTGGGGGTTCTGGTGCAATTTTTTGACTGAGCGCACAGGACATCAATAGATAGCGCAGGTTGACGACAAACTGTGTGAACGCCATCTCTATATAAGGTGAACCTGCTGCAATGATGCCAAGCGCAGCAAATTCGCCTGCGGACGTGTTGTTGAGCAAACTCATCCAAGTTGCCTGCCCCACAGTCAGTCCGCTGACTTTGGCGGCGATCCCCAGTGTAAAGGACACTGCAAGATATCCCAGTCCAATCGGGATACCGTCGCGCAATCCCCGTCGATACCAGGGTGCGATTCAATCATTGATCTTAGGCAACACCGCACAATGTCATCTGCGGCGCTTTGCGAAAATTTTGCGCCATAAATTCGTTGTGAATCCTTGAAATCCACCAAGGATTCCTGCGGATTCACGCCTTTTTCTGACGAGAAATTTTTCCGAAAATCGCTCTTGCTGAATTATGTGGTATTGCCCTTATCATTCCCCTCGTATTTTGTTTCTATTGTATCATGCGAAATGACCCACGTAAAATACCGTTTCCTACATGAGAAGATACGCGGTGAATCCATACATGAGTTTTGTTCATGCTAGGCTGTGCTTTCTATATTATAGCTTGCTTTGTACAAAAGCGAAATGGTAAAGAGCCCCAAAATCCAGAATATTTTTGTTTTATCGCCTTGGGCGATTCATCAGTAAACCGCAGAAATTCTCCCTTGTCCCCTCGGAAACAAACTGTATCTTTTCTACGAAATCTCTAAAAATGACTTATCCGAAAATTGCAATAACAAATTGAACACTTAGGGCTTGTTTGAAAATAGAGAAATTGACGGATTTTTCGCAGGGAGCGAGCA
>JAHHRJ010000028.1 GCA_020025885.1 Butyricicoccus sp.
TAAGACCTCGCACGGTGCAGGCTGCGGTCAGCGAACCGAGAATCCCCCGGCTTTAACCGTGTGGAGTGTCAACACTATCATTTTAAAATCTTTTTCACAAAAACCCCCTTTCTTTTTTGCCGCAATCGCGGTATGATATGGTTAACAAATATTGTCTACTCAGAGAGGAGTCTTTTTTATGACCAAAATCGATATTATTTCCGGCTTCCTCGGAGCTGGTAAAACTACACTCATTAAGCGTCTTTTGTCCGAGGCTCTGCGCGGCGAGCAGGTCGTTCTGATCGAAAATGAATTCGGTGAGATTGGCATTGACGGTGGTTTCCTCAAGGATGCAGGCGTACAGATCACCGAAATGAACTCCGGCTGCATCTGCTGCACGCTGGTTGGTGACTTTGGCAAGGCACTCAAGGAAGTCATCGAGACCTATCACCCAGACCGCATTATCATCGAGCCTTCTGGTGTTGGTAAGCTGTCCGATGTCATTGCCGCAGTCCAGAACGTTGCAGAGCATGAGCCAGTATCCCTCAATAGCTTTGTCACCGTTGCGGATGCACAGAAGGCAAAGATGTATATCAAAAACTTTGGTGAGTTCTTCCTCAATCAGGTCGAGCACGCGGGCGCGATCCTGCTCTCCCGCACCCAGTTTGTAAAGGACGACCGTCTGGATCAGGTCGTTGCCATGCTCCGTGAGCACAATGCAAACGCGCGCATCGTGACAACCCCTTGGGACGAGCTTTCCGGCGAGCAGCTGCTCTCTGTTATGGAGGATAGCCACTCTCTGTCCGCTGAGGTTCTGAACGAGATCATGCACCACACACACCATCACCACGATCACGACCATGAACACCACCATGAACATGGCGAAGAGTGCGGCTGCCATGAGCACGAGCATCATCACCATGAACATGATGCGGACTGCACCTGTGGCTGCCATAATCATGACCACGAACATCATGAACGTCATGAGCACGGAGAAGGCTGCGGTTGCCACGATCACGAACATCATCACGATCATGAGCATGCGCACGATCATGATTGCGGCTGTGGCTGTCACGATCATGAGCACCATCACCACCATGCTGATGAAGTGTTCCAGAGCTGGGGACAGGAAACCCCCCACAAGTACACAGAGGAGCAGCTGACCTCCATTCTGGGTGCACTGGGTGATATTTCCCTCGGAACCGTTCTGCGTGCAAAAGGCATCGTTCCGACACCGGACGGCAGCTGGATTCACTTTGACTTTGTTCCAGGTCAGCCAGAGATCCGCCATGGTGCAGCCGATTACACCGGACGCCTGTGCGTCATCGGCGCAGATTTGGACACAGACCGCATTGCAGAACTGTTTGGGGTGTAAGCTATGAGAGAAATTCCTGTTTATCTGTTTACCGGCTTTTTGGAGAGCGGTAAAACCTCTTTTGTTCAAGATATCCTGCGCGATCCTGATTTCACCGAGCAAGAGCACTCCCTGCTGATTGTCTGCGAAGAAGGCATGGAAGAATACGACCCAGCGCTGTTAGCGTCCGCACGCACAGACCTTGTGACTGTGGAAGACCAGTCCGAGCTAACCCTGCGTTTCTTCCGCGACTTGGGCGAAAAATATCAGCCCGACCGTGTACTGATCGAGCTCAACGGCATGTGGGAAATTTCCGACTTCTTGGAGGGCAAGCTGCCGCCAGAGTGGCCCATTTATCAGATCGTTGCAACGGTGAACGCAGAAACGTTCGAGCTGTATTCCAACAACATTGGTGCGCGTATGTTTGAGCACCTCACCATGGCTGATCTCATTGTTTTCAACCGCTGTACGGATGAACTCAAGCAGATGCTCTATCAAAAGAACATTCGCGCGATGAATCCACGTGCAACCATCTTTCTGGACGATGTAAACGGCGGTTCTGAGGATTACCGCGATAGTATGCCCCAGCCATTTGACTTAGATGCACCTGTCATCGAGATCAAGGACGAGGACTTTGGCTTGTGGTATGTCGATGCGACCAGCAGCCCTGAAAAGTATGAAGGTAAAACCGTAAAGTTCAAGGCGATGGCATATAAGCCGGACGAGCTTGGAAGAGAGCAACTCTTTGTGCCTGGACGCTTTGCAATGGTTTGTTGTGCGGATGATGTGCAGTTTGTGGGGTTCCTGTGCAAGGGTGCGGATACTGATTCCATCAAGCACAAGAGCTGGGTAACCCTCACTGCCAAGGTTGGTGTTGCGTATGTGCCGCAGTATCGTGGTGACGGTCCCGTTCTTTATTGCGAACACTTGGAGTCTGCTGAACCTGCCGCAGAAGAAATTGTTTACTTTAACTGATATTCCCTATCATTTTATCGCATAGAAAAAGTCTTTTCACTATTTTACCTTGGAGCGAAGCGACTTAAAATTTTCAAAATCCAAGGACATGCGCCTTGGATTTTGCCCGCGACCCGCGCAAACGTGCGCGAAACCGGGGGTATCAGAGCCAGTTTCTACCGGAACTGGCTCTGTATCTAGGGGGACTGGGTTCCCCTGGAAAGACTGTCGAAGTTCTTCGACAGTCTCAAATGCTCGACTGTTTTTCAGTCGAGCATTTTATTTTATCTGCGCTGTATAAACTTTGTAAGATCCCTATTAGAACCCATGATGAGCATGGTTTCGTCTCCTTGGAATACATGATCTGGACGCGGCAGCGGAGAAAGTTCCGAGCCATGGCGCAGTGCCATAACATTGATGTGATATCGGGTACGCACACCAAGTTCTACCATCGTCTTGCCAATCCACGCTTGGGGCACAGGGGTTTCATAAATGGAATAATCGCCTGTCAGTTCAATATAGTCAAACACATTGTCTGAGCTATACTTGACCGCAGAACGGATCGCCATTTCCTTTTCCGGATAAACCACTTCATCTGCACCATTGCGGAGCAGGAACTTTGCATGTACATCACGATTTGCACGTGCGACTACAAATGGCGCACCATAGTCCTTAAGCAGTGCAACTGTCTCAAGCGAGCTTTGGAAGTTGTCGCCGATCGCAACCACACACAGGTCAAAGTTGCGTACACCCAGTGATGCGATAAAGTTTTCATTTGTGCTGTCGCCGATCTGTGCACTCGTTACAACGGGCAGCACATCGTTGACGCGCTGTTCGTTGATATCAATTGCAAGCACCTCATGGTTCATCTCATTGAGTTTCGCCGCCATATGGCGTCCAAAACGTCCCAAACCAATCAGCAATACCGATTTCATTTTTATTTCCTCCAGCATACGGTTTTCTGCCGTATTGTTCAATCTTTCGTCTTTCATTATAGCACCACTGCTTGCAAAAGCATATCCCCTTTTTGTAAAATTTGTGCGAACAACAGCGTGGTAAAAAATAACAAGGCTATCCTTCCAAAACGTGGAAGGATAACCTTGATTGGCACAAAATTTTAAGGTTTACCAGCCAAAGAAGAAGCTAAACGGATTGTTATAGTAACGCTCCTGCGGCTGACGCTGCTGTGGCTGCTGCTGTATCTGCATCTGCGGATCTACGCCCTGCAAATCATGCTGGTCATTGAGTGCAAAGGAAACAGTCAGTTCCTTGCCTGTGGACAAGCGATACAGGCGCAAGGTCAGCTTATCGCCGGCCTTCATGCCGTCCTTGATCTTGTTAATCTCTGCCATACCAGTAATGGTCTTGCCATTGACGCCAATGATAATATCATTGACCTGCACGCCAGCGGCAACCGCGTTGGAGCGAGAGTCTACGCCATAAACCTGTACACCCTGTGGCACACCAAACGCCTCAGACATCTCTTCGTTGATATCCTTACCAGAAATACCGATCTGCGGACGACCTGCAACATAGCCGTTCTGAATCAGTTCATCTACGATCGGCTTTGCGGTATCCATTGGGATCGCAAATCCCAGACCCTCAAAGTAGCTGATACCCAGCTTTGCCGATGTAATGCCGATAACCTGACCGTACTTGTTGATGAGTGCACCGCCAGAATTACCCGGATTGATTGCTGCATCGGTCTGAATGAGACTCATGACACGATCTTCAATCGTGATGTCTCGGTTAAGTGCCGAAATATGTCCACCTGTGATGGTGCTTGCCAGCTCCAGTCCGCCTGGAGAGCCGATTGCAAATACTGCTTCGCCTGGCTGCAAGCTCTTGGAATCACCAAACTCTGCCGGTACAATGTCAATTCCAGCGGGGTCGATCTTGAGTACTGCAAGGTCAGTCTGCTTATCAACACCCTTGACTGCTGCCGGACGAATCGTGCCATCTGACATCACAACTGTAATCTTATCGAGCGTTGCACCTGTCTTTTCGTTGGTGACAACATGATGGTTTGTGATCACATAGCCATCCTTGCTCATGATAACGCCTGAACCCGTGCCGCCATTTCCATTCTGGAGGTCGACTGCCTGTACAGAGACAACGGAAGGAGACACCTTGGCATAGATCTCTTCACCAGAAAGACCGCTATTACTTGTGCTAACGGTGTTGGTTGGCGTCGAGATATTCACGCTTGGCAGGTTTGCATTGAATGCTGCACTCGGGAGTACATTTGTGTTTCGACCTGCCCCGCCATTCATGGAACCACCGATTGCAATACCGCCTGCAAACAGGGCGCACGCTGCAATGATCGAGCCTGCGACCATCATAGGCTTGCGGCCTACCTTTCGCTTTTCCTTGCGATCCTTTTGCTTCTGCTCTTTTTGTGCATGCTTATGCTCGGTTGCTGCCCACTCCTGATAGGTCGCATAAAACGGTGTACCCATCGGCGCATGATGCTCAGCAGTTGGCTGCTGCTGAGAAGGATCCGCCCAAGTGTGCTGCTGTGCTTCTGGAGAAATTGGCTGTGTATTTTGTGCTTCTGGCTGATGCATTGGCTGCTCATTCAAAGAAGGTACTTCATTTTTATTTTCAGTGTTTCTGTTTTCAAAATCCATGACGTAACATCCTTTCGTCTTGTTCTGGTTTTATTGTACGCACAGATTGTGATACTTTGTTGTCACTGATATGAATATTCTGTGAACTTGGATATCAAGTGCAAAATATCTGTTTATGCCCCTTGCTGCTTCTGGAATTTTCCAGGCTTGGTTACAGGTGCGAGCGGAAGCGTAAAAGAAAACTCTGTCTCGCCGCCATCTGAGCGCACAGAAATATCACCACCATGCAAATTGATGATATTTTTTACAATATAAAGACCGAGTCCTGCGCCAGAACGATCATGTGAACGGGAGCGATCTGTTTTATAGAAACGGTCAAAAATATAAGGAATATCCTCTGCTGGAATGCCGCCGCCTGTATTACAGATGGAAAATTCACAGAACGCGCCTGCCGGATAAGCAGACACGCGGAGCGTACCGCCATCGTCAATAAATTTGACTGCATTGTCTACCAGATTGTAAACCGCACGGAATACATGGTCACGGTCGCCCATGACCATCAGGCGATCGGCAAAATCTGCATCCACTTCAACATTTTTTCCGTTGATCTTCTGCTCAAACGAGAACAAGATCTCACTTGCCATCTCAGAGAAATCGAACGGAACCGGACTAATAATAAGTTCGCCCGACTGGATCTTTGCCGCTGCCAGCATACTCATCGTCATGCGGGAAAGCCGCTTGACTTCATCGGAAATCACATGCAGGTATTTCTTCTGCTGATCCTGCGGGATCGTACCATCGAGCATACCGTCTACAAATCCGCTGATGGTCGTCATCGGCGTCTTAAACTCATGGGATACATTGCCAATAAAGTTCTGGGTCAACTCTTCCAGCTGCTCCAGATCCCGCGCCATGTTGTTAAACGAAGTTGCAAGCTCGTCGATCTCATCGCACCGATTATCTTCAGGAACGCGCACACTGAAATTACCAGCCGCAAACTCCTTTGCCGCATTCGCCATTGTTTTGAGTGGACGTGTCATGCGGATGGAAATAAAGTAGCTCATCACAAGCGCACAGATCAGTACCCCCATGAGCATCACCACAAACATTTGGGTCACTTGCTGAATCATTCCCACCACGCGTTCTGTGCTCGCGGCAACAAATACCAAAGCCATATCCGTTCCATCTGTATCTTCGCACAATGTACCTACAATGTAGTTGGACTCCCGAAACAATGTGCCCAGCATACCAGTTTCCGAATAAGTTCCAGTGCGTGTCAACTCATGCACCACTGGTAAGGGGATCTGCTTCCCATTTGGCACTTCTTTTGCATCCGGCTCCACACGCATGAGCACATGTCCGGTCGGGTCTGCAATCAAAATGCTCATTTGATCCTGCTGTGCTGTACTTTTGAGTGACACACCCAGCACCGCAATATTGAGTGTATCGCCTGTCTTAACTGCATAACTTGTCAGCTCTGCAATAGACTGCGCCGTTGCATTGAGCTGTTCTTCTTTTTCCTCCTTGGCGTAGCGGTCTATCTGATAAAAGAAAGCGCCTGCCGCAAATGTGAAAGCGACTAGAATCAGCACGATCGATGAAAGAAAATTTTTGGTGAAAAAACTGTGTTTCAATGCCGTTCTCTCCCCAGTGTTTAATTTTTAGTTTCAAACTTATAGCCAACGCCCCAGACGGTTTTGAGCTCCCACTTGTCCGAAGCGCCTTCTAATTTTTCGCGCAGACGCTTTACATGTACATCAACAGTGCGCGTATCACCAAAGTAGTCAAAGCCCCATACATCATCTAAAAGCTGTGCGCGGGTAAATACGCGGTTTGGGCTTTGCGCCAAAAAGTACAGCAGTTCGATCTCCTTCGGCGGTGCATCTACACGCTTGCCGCCAATGACCAGCTCATATGCCTGCTTGTCAATGGTCAGTCCGTCAAAGACCAGCTTGCTGCCGTCGTCTGGTGACAGGCGGCGGAGAACAGCGCGTACACGCGCAATCACTTCGCGCATTTCCAGCGGCTTTACAATATAGTCATCTGCGCCGAGTTCCAGACCAGATACCTTATCCATTGTTTCGCCCTTTGCCGTGATCATAATCACTGGCATACTAGAGCCCGAATCACGGATCTCCCGAATGACCTGCCAGCCGTCCATCACAGGCATCATCACGTCCAAAAGCATCATATCCGGACTTTCTGCCTTCCATTTGGATAGACCGATCGCACCATTTTCTGCCTCAGAAATTTCATACCCCTCTCGCTCTAAGTACAGACGCAATAATTCTCTAATATTCTCGTCATCTTCCACAATCAAAATCTTTTTATTATTCATTTGTGTTCCCACCTTTTTGCATAGTCCTATCATACGCAGATTACCGCATCATATTTTTTATTATACACCCAATCTAGGGAAAGAACATGAAAGAATTGTAAATGCATGGATACTTTTGATGCGCCGACGAAACCTGTACGATTTTTCGGTTTTTCTCTTCCAGTCCCCTAAAAAATCAAGTATAATAGGAGAAACAAGTAAAAGAAAGGAAGGTACTTACGCTATGGCAGACTTTATTGTACATGACCTTCTCGGAGAATATGCACTTTCTGTTTTTCCTGCCGCTGCCCAGCGCGAAGCAGCACTTCATCCCGCTGTATTTCGCTGGGGTCTGCAAGGTCCTGATCCATTATTTTTCCATAAAGTATACGCCGGAAGTCCACTCCATGCAGTTGGTGCACGTTTGCATGCAGAGAAAACGGACGAATTATTTGCTGTCTTTGCTGAGGCTGTCAACCGTCTAACAGGGACTGCGCATCACATTGCCGCAGCCTATTTCTATGGTTTTCTCTGTCACTATGCTTTGGACAGCACCATCCATCCCTATGTATATTGCCGCCAGCACCAGTGTCTGGAAGCAATGCCGAACGAAGATCCAACTGCTATCCATTGCCAAATCGAGTCTGACATTGACTGTGCCCTATTTGATAAGCTCAAAGGGGATCACATGCGCCTTCCCATTGAGGCTTATCGGCTGACGGACGAGGAAACTGCGACACTCGCGGTCATTCTGCGCCATTTGGTGCACCGTGTTCTGCATGAAGAGATCCCAACGAGCGAACTGCGCCCCGCTTTTTCTGAAATGCTGGCATATCAGCGCGTTTTCTTTGGCGGCGGCAAAACACTGCGCACATCCGCACGCACCGTGGAACGTATTTTAGGCAAAAGTGCCCTGCTAAGCGCTCATATCAGAGCGGGTCTGCCCCAGTGGGACGCACTCAATGAATCCCATACGCCTTGGCGCAATCTCTGGAAGCCGGATATCGTATGCACAGAAAGCGTACCCGAGCTATTTGACATGGCACGAGATCGCGCCGCAGAGCTTGCGAGCAGCTATGCGGCACAGTTTGACTCTGGCTGGATGCTGAACCTGTCTTACTATGAACCATTTGATTTTGGCAACTATATGCGCCCAGTACACGAAATCCTTTTTTAAAAACAAAAATCCCACAACAAAAGTTGCGGGATTTTTTATATGAAATTTTAAATTAGATCATAAAGAACACAAAGCATCTTCGCACATTCTTCGCGAGTAGCCGGAACCTTAGGATCAAAGGTGTAACGACCATTTACTACATTGCCATCAATAATGCCTGCCTGCTGCATGACAGATACTGCTGTCACAGCCCAGTTGTCGATCCTATTTGAATCTGCAAAAGCAACTGGCACATTTTTATTTGGCAGGGT
This sequence comes from Butyricicoccus sp., assembly GCA_020025885.1. Lineage (GTDB taxonomy): Bacteria > Bacillota > Clostridia > Oscillospirales > Butyricicoccaceae > Butyricicoccus. The sequence goes on from JAHHRJ010000028.1 coordinate 8,603, forward strand.
CTTGCCTGCGCTCTGTGTATAACGATAGATCATCGCCGCCATTTCCTCGCGGGTAATCTTCATTTCTGGTGCAAACTTGCCGCCGTCTGTGCCCGCGGTCACACCATGATCGACTGCCCACGCAATATATGGTGCGCTCCAACGATATGGCGATACATCTGGGAAGTACGATGCCGTGTAGCCCGATACATTCGCACGTGCAACACCTGCCAGCATCTTGACAAATTCTTCACGGGTCACATACAGGGTCGGCTCAAAGTAACCGCCGCCTGTGCCGTTGATAACGCCCAAAGAAGCGAGCTTATTGATATACTGTGCACTCCAGCGGTAGGACGGTACATCTACAAAGGTTGTGTAGGACGAGTTGGTGTTGGTGTTGGTGTTGGTGTTAGTATTGGTGTTGGTGCTTCCACCTGTCTGCAAATTGTCTGTTGTGACAAGGAACGTACCCAGTGCATCGGTCGAGAATGTAACCTTCTTCTTCGATGCACTGTATTCTGCGCCCATATTGGTCACATAATTGCCTGTTGCCGCTGCATAAGTGCCTGTACCTGCATAAACCGTACTGCCGCCATAGGTAGACATCCAAGTATGGCTGCCATCGCCCACACGGTAGACCTTAACATCCGATGCACGTTCGCCGCTTTTAAGCTTATATGCAAAGGAAATCTCTGCATCACCAGAACCCAGATCAATGATCTTGCTGCTGCCATCCTTGATCATTAAGGTATACTGATCCTTGCTATCCTCTTCCAGTGTAATGCTGACTTCGCTCTTGCCAGCCGCAGATGCAATACGGCTCAGTGCACGGTGATCAAGCTGCAATGTTCCCTGATTGGTGACAACGCTCAGTCCAGTATCTTCTTTTGATATCTTATTCAAGGAATTTACTGGCACGGTAACCGTGGTGTTTTCTACGCTCTTGGAACTCTTGACATCCAGCTCAATGAAGGTCTTATCTGCATTTTCATGCTTTGCTTCCTTCTTGTTCTTTTCCAGTGCATCTGAAAGCATAGAACTGCTGATGGAGACGCTTGCGCTGTTGCCGCTGACAGACGGAGTGCGACCTATGGTTGTGGTAGAAACCTTCTTTCCATCCACCTTGTTTGTACTCGAAGATCCAGAACCGGACGAGCCGCCAGAAGCGCTATTGCTGTACGCATCAAAATCAACGCGGATCTGGAATTTATTCGCGCCCTTTCCATCCGTTGCAAGATAGATATTATCTGCACGGTCACGATCATCTGTGTCATACCAGAGATGGAAGCTGTTGCCGCTCACATCATCCAGATACAAGTCTCCATAGGTGCCGCCCGACAATTTACTCCAAGTGCTTCCATTCATGGAAACATACAAATCTGCTACATTCACTGTCTGATTCTGGCTTTTCGGTGTAATCTCCAGACCGATCCATTCAGAGTATGTACCATTAATCTTCTGTTTGTCCAGATAATCATTGGCATCTGCACGCAGACAGATATAACCATCCGCTTCATCTCGATATCTGATACTAAAGTTATTGTGGTTTTTATCCCGGCTTTTGCCTAACTGATCTGCACGAATGCTCAAAGTGGACTTAACTGCCGGCTTTTCCTGAATGGTCAGTCTTGCAGTCTTTTGACCCCAATTTTTGTCATCCTCATAGGTCACAGTCACTTCATAAACGCCAATTTCTCGGAATGCTGGCATCTGTGCAGCTTCTTCCTTAGCTGCTTTTGCGCCAACCTTTGTCCAAGTGTATGTCCACTTTGGATGTTCGCCCTTAATCACGTCAGAAGCCAGACTTGCATCCGCCAGCTTGTGCTCTGTGCCATCATATGTAACCGTTTTATCTGCAAATGCGATCTTGTCAGATACATCTTCCCTATCTGCTACTTTCAGTGTGTAAATAAGCGGAAACTCGTTATAATTTTTTGAATTGATCTTTAGCGCAACTGTGTCTGTGCCAGCTGCATCTTCCTTGGTAGTGACTGTCAGGATTCTGCCTGAAACCGCTGCACTCTTTACAACCTTTCCATTGAACTCATTTGTTGCTAAGGTAGCTGTAACACCATCCAGCTCTTCAATTTCTTTTGGCAAATTGAATCTGCACTGCTTATTTTTCAAAACAGAATGCGCAACACTTGGTTTTTGACCATAATCTGCTTTTGTAATGTTGACCGTAACACCAGTCGGTGCTGTCACAGTATAGTTGCCGGCTTTGTCACCTTCCAATGTCGCTGTAATTGTTACAGGTTTATTTTCACCCACACTGTCATCTTTCATTGTACCAGTTGCCTTCAATTGAACATCATCTGTGCTATCTCCTACTTCCAGCCCAAATAACATACCTGTAACCACAACTGTTTTATTATCTGCCTCATACGAACGAGGTGTTGCAGTTGCGCCTCTAATAGTTAAAGGCTTAGGCACAATTGCAAAATCCTGCTGTGCATAAGCAACCTCACCATCTTTCGATTCATAGGATGCAATTGCACGATAGTTTCCTACCTCAGTAGGTTGAGCGATTTCTACGGATTCTAGCGATGCAGTCCTCTCCACTTTTATGTATTTGATCGTGGGTGGTGTCTCTAAAGCCATGCTCTGACTTTCTACTGTTGCATTTGGCGTATACTTTTCACCATAAACAATCTGATCTTTCAGATTATTTATTTTTAAAGTAATATCTCCTTTTGCTTGTTTTGCAGCCTCAACTTCAAATTTTTCACCTGAGTCACGATCGCCACATTTTGCAGTAATTATAGCTGTATCACTTGCAGTTTCTTCTAAAATCAACGTGGAATCTTCCACATGGATCCCTGTACCAGCGCCCTCATACTTAACGATCTCTTTTCCTGTATATGGCTCATCAAACTGATTCAGCACAGTTGTACTCAGTGCTCTGCGTTCACCTGCTGGAATTGTAATTTTTTTGCCGGTGACATCAATCTTTCCAGAACCACTCTTATCATTCAAAAACACCTTGGAAACAGTTGGCTTTTCTGCTTCACGCTTAACCGTCAGCGTCGCTTCTGCCTTTCCAGTTACAGCCTTTGAGTCATTGCTTTTAGGCTTTGCAACAACTGTGTAAGTACCAGCCTTTGCCTTTGCCGGAACTGAAATTACACCTGTGTGTGCATCAATTTGTACGGTCTGATCCGAACCTTCAATTGACCAAGTGACATCGTTCACTGTATTTTCAGTTTCCCCAGCACTTGAATGTGCAGTCGCATTCACAGTTTCCACTGCTGCACTTCCGCCTTGAACGGTTACTTCTTTCTTACCCAAGCTAACATGGTCAATCGTAACTGATGATGGTGTTACAATATCCTCTGGCTGTGCCACTGGTGCATCTTGATGCACCTCAGGTACTTTCACTGCACCGCTACTTTCCTCCTTGCTCGCTTGCTGCAATGTTGCCATCTCTGCTGCAAACGCGGTAGGTGCAGAGCCTCCCAGCATTGCAACTGCGAGCCAAAACGCCAGCACACGCTTTGTACTTAAACTTTTCATTATTTCTTCCTCCTACTAAAACCAAAAGCAGTGCTATGCAGATATACATAGCTATTTTCTGGTTATTTTCATTTTTATGCATATTTTTAAAACTTTATCTTGTATACGGTCATTATAAAATCAATCTTCAACACAACACATCTTATTTTCACCATCTTTTCAAACAATCATTTTCCACAAAATCGAACAAAGGTGCGATTGTAACAAATTTTATTTGAAATTTTGCCGTATATCGTAACTTTTTATTCTATTCCCATTATAAAATCATTTTCCAACATTGTCCATGCATTTTCCATTTTTTTCGACAAAATTCGACATTTAAGAAATCAGATGTTCCTCAAAGATCACCGATCCTATTTTGATAATCAAAACCACCCGTTCAACGGGTGGTTTGAACAGACCCTATAAGGGTCTATCTCTTGTGGTTGCCCCCTTAAGGGGGCACTGAATTGATTTGACAATCACACTTTTATCTCTGGCAGCCCCCTACTCGGGGGCTTTATTTTTTGCCTACTGATTCTTGCTACCCGTAAACGGGTCTACATATTCTTTCAAGCTTAACTGGTCATTCATGATATCGTCTTTTAGCTGATTGTTAATATATTCCCGTATTACAGCTTCATACTTTCCTACTGTATCAACATAGTATCCTCTGCACCAGAAATGTCGGTTCCCATATTTATACTTCAGATTCGCATGGCGATCGAATATCATCAAACTACTTTTACTTTTCAAATATCCCATAAATTGAGCTACACTTAAATGTGGTGGGATACTTACCAGCATGTGAATATGATCTTTACAGCATTCTGCTGCTATAATCTCTACTCCTTTCCTTTCACTCAATTCTCTTAATATCTTTCCAATGTCTGCTTTCAGTTTCCCATATATTTCTTGTCTTCGATATTTGGGTGCAAACACAATATGATATTTGCATCTCCAACTGCTATGTGATAAACTGTTTATGTCTTTCATGACATGACCTCCTGTGTTTTTTAGTCGTGTGGTCGCCAAACCACTTCTATCTTAACACAGGCGGTCTTTTTTTTACTATAAGTATTTTTATTGACCCCCAGTTGAACTGGGGGATTTATCATGCCTATTCGGCGCCATCAATAAAAAATCCCTGCCAAACGAGCTGGCAGGGATTTTCTTTGCAAGCGCACAATTCGTTATGCACCCAAGCAAAGAGGAGAGAAAACAATATATGCGAGACACATAACACCCAATACAACACCAGCAACTATCTTGCCGTTCTTCCATGGGGTCATGTCTACTGCCTTTGCATCAGTCAGAACAAAGTCTGTCGGACGCGGATTTACCTTTACGATCACAGCCATCAGGATAATGTCCAGAACGAACAGGAATGCTGTGAAGTACAGGTAGTGCATATTTTCCAGTGCTGGGATCTGATGGCGCAGTACGAACTGCAACAGAAAATACAGAACAACGTGTACTGGAATGATGATCTTTGCAGCAACAGCTGGTACCTTCTTCCAGAAGAAGCCACACAGGAGACATACAAACAGAGGGGTGTTGAACGCTGCAAATGCAGAGTTTACAACAGTTGTGACACCAACTGCATACATGAAAAATGGTGCCATGATGGTCGAAACAACAGCAACAACGGTGCCAAATACCTGACCAACCTTTACCATGTGCGCATCTTCTGCATTCGGGCAGAACATCGGACGATGAATATCAAGCGCATAGATGGTAGATGCAGAGTTCAAAATAGAGTTAAAGGAGGACAGGATCGCGCCGAACATAACCGCAGCAAAGAAGCCCAGCAATGCCTTTGGCATTACGTCTGCAACCAGCATCGGATATGCGGTATCACCGTTGCCCCAGCCGTTCGAGCTGGTGATATCGGTATACAGCAGACGTGCAATGATGCCTGGGAATACGATAATAACCGGCGTCAGAATCTTGAAGAAACCTGCAAGAACTGCACCCTTCTGTGCTTCTTTGAGGTTCTTTGCGCCAAATGCACGCTGAATGATGGACTGGTTGGTTGCCCAGAAATACAGGTTGTTTACCAAAAGACCAGTTACCAAGAGCGGCCAAGGCAGATATGGCTCATTAAGGTTCGGTGCATCGATCGCATTAAGCAGGGTCTTGTCTGTGTTCAGGAACACATCAACGCCTTCCATAAAGCCGCCGCCATTCATTGCACCCAGTGCGATCAGACCAAAGACCGGAACCAGTAGACCACCCAGGATCAGACCGATACCATTGATGGAGTCAGACAGTGCGATTGCTTTCAGACCACCGCAGATCGCATACAGAGAACCTACAATCGCAGTCGCAATACATACGATGGTGATTGCCCAGAAACGCGCCTGTGTCAGTTCCATTCCAAAATTCTGTGCCATTGCAACATCAATGCTGAAGATGTTTACAAACACCTGTGCACCCGCATACAGAACGTTCGGAAGCATGATCAAAATATAGGAGAGCAGTACAATAAAAGAAACAAGTCGGCGTGTGCCTGCATCATAACGCTGCTCAAAGAACTCCGGAACCGTGGTCAAACCCGTCTGCAAATACTTTGGCATCAGCACGAATGCCAGAATGACCAGTGCGATCGCCGAAGTGACCTCCCATCCCATCGGACTCATACCAATACGAACAGACTGTCCATTCATACCAACAAGCTGCTCAGCAGAAAGGTTGGTCATCAGCAGAGAGCCTGCAATGACCGGACCTGTCAGCCCACGACCAGCCAGATAATATCCATCCTGCGTGTCTAGTTTATCATCTCTTGTTTTCCACCAAGAGATGATTGCAACAAGTGCAGTGAACACTACAAATGTTACAACGGTGAACATTAAATTCATTCTTTCATCCTCTTTTCATAGTCACTTCACTGATGGGTAAGGCTTCCAATCAGCGGCCATTTTACTGCATACTTCCCCCGATTTTTCGCAGTATAAAAACAGGATCTCACTTCCTGTTACCTTACTTTATGTGAAATATATGAACTTGTATTTTATGTGGTTTACAATTTATTCATATTATTCACATGTTATTTATAAGTCTTATTATACCGATTTGTGCACGTGAACGCAACATAAATAGACATTTACTATCTATTTTCATGTAAGTATACAAATTTTCTCCTTTATTTTTAGGCAATTCGACATTATTTTGTGTGCACGTGAACAAAGTACACAAAACACAAGCCTCCCAAAAAGGGAGGCTTGTATATGGTTCTATATTATTTAAATATTATAACGTGTTTTTATGAGAACATCTGTATACATTTCTGATGTTTGCGGCTTTTCACCATGCATCAGATATCGATACAACAGCTGAATCGGCTGTGTTCCCTGCACCATTGCATTCTGATCGATCACAAATTCAATGCGCCCTTCTGCCAAGTCGATGCAGTTCTGCGGTGTAATATCATACGCGATCACGCGCACATGCCTTGCCACCTTTTCGATCGCGCGGCATACGCCATGCTGTCCATGTGCAGTGACATAAATGACGTCTAAATCTGCATTTTCTTCCAACGCACGCAGCGTGAGCTCATATGCATAATCATCTCGATTGAAACAGTGCTGTAAGGGTAAAAGCTGAATATCCGGCGCAATTCGTAACAACTCTTCTGCAAAACTGGTATACCGTGCGCGATGCCCATGGTTATTGGGATGCGCCGACAATGCCAAGATTTTCCCACCTGCTGGCAGCATGGAACGCGCAAGTCCTGCCGCTATCCGTCCAGCGCGGCTGTTGTCAATGCCTACAAAGCACATTCTCTGGCTGGATGGCGCATCGCTGTTGACTGTTACTACTGGAATACCATTGTCCACCACACGATCTAGTGCTGCACAAACTTCGGGTGAATCGCTTGGTGTGATCGCCAAACCTTTGATGCCCTCTTTGATAAATGCTTCAATTGCATCCAGCTCGCGCTGTTCTCCCAAAGATTCCAGTTTGCGGATCACAACCTCCACGCCCTGCGCTTTGAGACCTGCTGCCGCCTGCTCTGCACCTTTTACAACCGTCTGCATCGTCGGTGTTTCCACAGATTGCACCAAAAAACCAATTTTTATATTTGTTTTTGCACGTGCAAGTGCGCGTCCAACTGGATTGGGTTCATACCCCAATTCTGCCGCGATTTGACGGATCCGCGCCTCTACCGCCTCATTCACATGACCGCGATTGTTGATTACACGGTCTACCGTGCCACGCGAAACCCCAGCAATCTCTGCAATCTGCCGCAAAGTGACTGCCATATTGTTCTCCTCTCTCATCCCATTTTCATGTGCCCGTGCACACTTTTGTACCCAGCACACCCCTGTAAAACCTTTTCTGCTAGCATACCACACCAAATGCACCTTTGCAACCAAAGTTCCCACAATTTCTTACATATCCGCCAAACCCCTTTATGCAATTTGTTAACTTTTTATGTATTACAAACTTTTTGTTTGACGTTTCCCACAAATCCATGTACAATAATTGCTATAAGAAACATTGATTGGAGGCTGGCTTTATGGCTCTATTTGATAAATTGGATGATCTGCGCGGTAAAGCGACTGAAATGATGCAAAGCGGTGTTGCAATTGCAAAACTGAAAACAGACAACATGGCAGAAGAAGATGCAATGCGCCGCGCCTATCTGGCAATTGGTAAGATGTATTTTGAGCTTTATGGAGATGCGCCGGATGCTGCATTTTCCGTAGACTGTGATCGCATTCGTGCTTGTCAGCTGCGCATTGCAGAAAACAACCTGCGTCTGGCACAGATGAAAGACGATGTCACCGAACCGACTGCGTCGGCTGCCAATACACCAACCGATTCCACGCCAACAGAAGAAAGCACCCCGAAGCACCCCGATGTTGTTCCCTTTGAGAAAGAAGAGATCCCCATCTCCGATGTTCCAGAACGCGCAGAAGTACCGCATAAACTGGAAACTGTCTCCATAGAAAACGAAGAACTTCCACTTGATGAAATAAAATAAACCAAAATGCCGTCCAGAGAGACTGTCTCCGGACGGCATTTTTTAGTCTTCCACCAGCATAAAACGATATTCTTGCGCCACGTCCGGATACTTGTCCCGCTCGACCGGACTTGCAAACATTTCATATGGTCTTACATAGAATCCATAATCTCCATAAAGCGCCTGATACACGACCATCTTTTCCTGTGTCTCTGAGTGGCATGCAATCAAAATAACTTGATACAGCCCACCCTTAAAATGGTGGTAACGCCGTCCCGCATAAATCTCCTGCATTTCTTTTACTCCTTCCATGTGTCTTCCAAATAACTGCTGCAAAATGCTGCATGGTTTTTTTCTTTTTGTTCTCCATTTGCTCTTTTAAATGTTTATTTTTCGATTCAACTCTCGCCCGCTTGACAAGGTATCTTGTAGCATGATACAATTTTCCGGACTAAACTCACCCTATATGGGAATATGAAAGGGGAAAATTGGTATGATTCGATCTTATCTGTGTACAATGCTGCCCGCCGTCTTAGCATTTGCCTTTTCTGGCGTTTATGCAATTGTAGATGGTTTCTTTGTTGGGCAATACATCGGAGATAGTGGACTTGCGGGCATCAACATTGCCTACCCTATGACCGCATTGCTGCAAGCCGTCGGCACAGGTATCGGCATGGGCGGCTCGATTCATATGTCCATCAGTCTTGGGCGCGGAGAAGAAGACCATCGCCAATGTTTCCTCGGTACAACAGTATCTATGCTGTTGTTAGCAACGATTTTCCTGTTTGCGCTTCTTTTACCACTGCACCCACATTTATTGCGCTTATTTGGCGCAACCGGCTCCGTCTATGACTGCGGCTTGGACTATATCCGTATGATCATCTTGGGCACTGCATTTCAGGTTTTTTCCACTGGTCTTGCACCTGTGTTCCGCAATCTCAATCGTTCTATGTTTGCCATGTGTGCTATGATGGCAGGCTTTATCACCAACATTGTATTAGATGCTGTGATGATTGGTGTGCTTGGCTGGGGTATGACGGGTGCAGGACTTGCAACCATTATCGGACAAGGCGTGACTGCTCTACTCTGCCTGATCATGTTAATCGTGACCGAATGGGATTTTCCGCGCAAGTTGCTCATTCCACAGGGCTGGGCGGTTGGACGCATTATCACCACTGGACTGTCTCCCTTTGGTCTTACCATGTCCCCGAACCTCGTCATTATGCTTGTAAACCTAGGTGCCGTCCATCATGGCGGCGAACTTGCGGTTGCTGCCTATGCCGTTGTCAGCTATGTTGCGGTTGTGATCCAGCTCATTCTGCAAGGTGTCGGCGATGGCAGTCAGCCCACTATGAGTCTTTACTTTGGCGAAGGTCGCGTGAAAGATTTACACTTTATCTGCAAACTCGCCTATGGCATTGCACTTGGATTATCTATTGGATTTTCTCTGCTGACCGTCTTTGGTCGTGACTGGTTCCCTGCAATTTTTGGTTCCTCTACGGCGGCGGCTTCTATGGTTGGGCATATTCTCTGTATTATTGCAATCGGATATCCAGCAATCGCTATTGTACGTGTCACCATCGCTTATTTTTACTCCATTAACTTTGACCGTTTTGCTTATATCATGGTCTATGGAGAGCCTATTGTCATGGCAATTCTTCTGCTGCTTCTCCCACGCTTCTTTGATCTGGAAGGTGTTTGGATTGCAACCCCAATGGTGCAGGTGCTAATGGCAGTGCTCGCACTGTTTTTCCGTCATCTGGCGCACAAAAAAATGCACGCACAATCAAGCAAACCATAAAAAATCCGAGGGAATTTTCCCTCGGATTTTTTATGGAACAGATTTGAAACTTAGCCCTCAAACGCGTCTTCGTTCTCCCAGTTGTGCCAAACAGACTGCACATCATCGTTGTCCTCAAGGTTATCGAGCAGCTTGCGCATTTTCTCCATATCCTCAGTAGACTCCAAACGAATATAGTTCTGCGGAACCATTTCGATCTCAGCCTCAATGAAGCTCAGACCCTTTGCTTCGAGTGCCTCACGCACTGCGCCAAAGTCAGCCGGAGCCGTATACACGGTGAATGCTTCCTCGTCTGCTTGGAAGTCCTCTGCGCCTGCATCGAGTGCCAGCATCATGGTCTCATCCTCGTCAAGCTCTTCGCGCTCGATGATCATAACACCCTTCTGGTCGAACTGCCAGCCTACACAGCCAGTTGCACCCATGCCTGCACCATACTTATCCAGCAGATGACGTACATCAGCCGCAGTGCGGTTGCGATTATCGGTCAAAGTCTCTACGATGACAGCAACACCGCCAACGCCGTAGCCCTCATAATTGATCGCTTCATACTCTACGCTGCCATTTGCCCCCGAATACTTGTCGAGCATACGCTTGATGTTATCGTTCGGCATGTTGTTTGCCTTTGCCTTTGCAATGACATCGCGCAGACGGCTGTTGATATCCGGATTCGGAGATCCGCCTTCCTTAATCGCAATTGCCATTTCACGACCAATTTTTGTAAAGATTTTTGCCTTTTTCGCATCATTTGCGCCCTTGCGCTTGGCGATATTATGCCACTTGGAATGTCCGGACATTTTCTATATTCTCCTTTTCCATATTGTTCATGCTATCCTTTAGGATTTTATCAAATATTTCTGATTGTTGCAAGGTCTGCCCACAAAAATTTCTTGTATAACCTACCCATTGTCTGTCCATACTACAATCAGCACATCAGAAAGAGGTGATTTTCAATGGCTAAGAATCCAAAGGCAGCAAACAAGAAGTCCTCTCAGCAGGCACAGCAGCAGAAGTCCGATTCCTTCCAGAACGAGAGCAATTCCATGAACAACTGCCGCTAAACCCTTACGAGGGACCGAACGGTATGCAGTAAGATGCAGACCGCTCTGCCCCTCCTTACTTACTTTGCAGGCGGCTCTGGCTGTGCCTGTACAATCAGATCGTAGAGCGCGTTGATGCGTTCATACTGTCCCTTGAGATATAACCAGCCAAAGAGTGCTTCCAGCGCCGTTGCATAGGCATATTCCGCCTTAGAAGCCGCCTTGGGCACACCATGCACCTTTGTATTACGTGCACGGCGGAATACATCCTGCTCTTCCTCCGTTAGAACGGGCAGAATGACTTGTGCAGCTGCATACTGTGCAGATGCACGCACGAGTGCCACTGTATGACTGTGCAGATTGCGTGCCGTTGTAAGCCCGCCGCTGACCAGTCGCCCACGGGTCAGCAGTTCATATACGCAGTCTCCGATATGTGCAAGTCCCAGACTGGATAGACGCCCAATATCTGCGTCATCCATGGTCACATGTAAATAATCCTGCAATCGTATTTCCTCCTCTTTGTATAATTCTTTGCTCTGAAAAGAAAAGGAGTCCAAACAGGACTCCTTTTTGCTTTGCAGATTTTCTTAGTTTGTTGGTTATTCACCCTTTGGCGCTTCGGCAGCAGCAGCTTCCGCAGCCTTTGCCTGTGCAGCTGCCTTCGCCTTTTCCGCCTGTGCCTTCATCATTGCATCGAACTTTTCCTTCTCTTCCTTGGTCGGGATCGGTTCAATCGCATTCTTTGGACAAGCCTTAGAACACATCTTACAGTTCTTACACTTGTCATAGTCGATCACAGCCACATTATTGATAACATGAATCGCATCGAACTTACAGGTCTTTTCACACTTCATACATCCAATACATGCGTTAGAGCAGACCTTCATCGCCTGTGCACCCTTATCCATGTTCTTGCAGTTTACATGAACCTTCTTGGACTTCGGAACCAGATCAATGAGTTTCTTTGGGCAGGTAGCAATACACTTGCCGCAAGCCACACACTTTTCAGGATCTACAACAGCCTTGCCGTCTACGATGTGCAGAGCATCAAATGCACATTCTTTTACACAGGAGCCCAGACCCATGCAGCCAAATGCACATTCTTTCGGACCGCCAGCAACACGCATTGCTGCGGAACAGTCCTGCAAGCCCTCATACTTTGCCTTATCGATCGCATTGCAGCCACCGTTACAGTGTACATGTGCGACCTTCGGCTCTGCGGTATCCGCTTGAACACCCATGACCTCAGCGATCTTTGCCGCAGCAGCTGCGCCGCCGACCGGACAACCGTTAACTGGTGCTTTTCCCTCAACGATCGCAGCCGCCAGACCGTCACAGCCCGGAAAGCCGCAACCGCCGCAGTTCGCGCCCGGCAGACAATCGCGCACCAACGGCACACGCTCATCGACCTCAACAGCGAACACCTTCGCTGCGATGCCAAGTAGCAACGCAAACACGACACCCATGATAAACAGCACGAGTACCGCGGAAACAATATTCATCATATCCATTTTTTAATTTCCCCCTTGGTTTACCATGGTATCGAAAGACCAGAAAAGCCCATGAAGGACATCGCAAGCAGAGATGCCGCAACCAACGCGATCGGAAATCCCTCAAAGCATTTTGGACACTTTGAAGTCACTTCAAGACGCTCACGGATGGAAGCAAACAGAACGATGGCGAGGGTAAAGCCCACACCAGCTGCAACACCGTAAACAACCGCACCAATGAAAGAAACCTCATTGTCGATGTTAGTGATCGCTGCACCCAGAACCGCACAGTTTGTGGTAATCAGCGGCAGGAAGATACCCAGCGCCGAGTACATTGCAGGCATAGACTTCTTCATGAACATCTCAACAAACTGTACCAGTGTTGCGATAACCAGAATGAACGCAATGGTCTGCATGTAGCCCAAACCCAGCGGATTGAGGATAAAGTACTGTACACCCCACGAAACCGCGGAAGCCAGTGCCATAACGAAGATAACAGCCATGCCCATACCAATTGCAGTATCGGTCTTCTTGGATACACCAAAGAACGAGCAGCAGCCAAGGAACTGCACAAGGATGTAGTTGTTGACCAAAATTGCCGCAATTGCAAGCGACAGAATATCAGTCAGCCCCATGGAAGCAGGTAAATCAAACATTTACTTGTCCTCCTTTTTTGACATAATCTTTTGAATTGCAGCCAGAATAAATCCCATGATCAGGAAGCCGCCAGCTGGCAGAATCATCATTGTTGCTGCATTCTCAAACAGACCTGGGATTCGGATTCCAGTTTCGCCAATGATACCAGCAGCGATGGTGCCTGCGCCCAGCAGCTCACGGAAGAAGCCCATGAGTACCAGCGCAAAGGTAAAGCCAAGACCCATGCAGACGCCGTCCAGAGCGGAAGGCACAACCTTGTTCTTAGAAGCATATGCTTCTGCACGGCCAAGAATGATACAGTTTACAACAATCAGCGGCAAGAACAGACCCAAGGATGCTGCGAGCGCTGGAATGTATGCGTTCAGAAGCATCTGGATCAGGGTTACGAATGTCGCGATGATGGAAATAAATGCTGCAATACGAATCTTATCTGGGATAAACTTACGCAGCATTGAAATTACAATGTTGGAGCAAACCAGAACCACGGTTGCTGCAACACCCATACCAACTGCGTTTGACAGAGATGTGGTTGTTGCCAGTGCTGGGCACAAACCAATCGTCTGCATGAAGACCGGGTTGTCAAGAAGGACGCCGGCTTTCAAACGTTCGGAAAATTTCATAATGTTTTCGCCCTCCTTCTAATCAACCTAATGTCGCAACATAAGCCGCAGCTGTATTGACGCCATCAGTAACTGCACGAGAAGTGATGGTTGCACCTGTGATCGCGTTGATTGTGCCGCCATCCTTGCTTACCATCAGCTGTCCGTCAGCTGCTGCGCCCTGATACTGTGCAACCCATTCAGAGTCAGTCTGTGCCTTTGCGCCAAGACCTGGGGTCTCCGCATGACCAGTTACCTTGATTCCGGCGATGGTGGAATCTGTGCGAACGCCTACAATAATTGTCATTGCACCGCCAAAGCCCTTTGGATTAACCTGTACGCAGTAACCTGCGTCCTGTCCGTCCACAGTTGCCTTGTAGACGCCAGAAATTGCCGCAGTCGGACGTCCAGCAGGCAGGCTGATGCCAGCCGCTGCAACCTCTTCTGCGCTCATCATGGTATTCATGTCTTCAAATGCTGCATTTGGAATGAGTTCTTCCATTGCCGCGTTTCTTGTATTGATCTTGTTCTGCTCGATCAGCGGTGCTGTGACCTGATTGACCACGCCCAACAGCAGCGCACATACGAAGGTGATGAGACCCAGAACAAGCATCAGGCGTCCAATGCCTTCGCTCTTTTTGGTTTCGCTCATGATTACTTGCCCTCCTTCTTATCCAGCGCATAGCCGAACTTACGTGGATGGGTCTTCTTATCGATAAACCAAACCAGCGTGTTCATCAGCAGGATCGAGTATGATACACCCTCCGGCAGACCGCCGAAGTAACGGATAAATACAGTCAGCAAACCACAGCCAACACCGAAGATGATTTGACCCTTTGGTGTTACTGGGCTTGTTGCGTAGTCGGTTGCCATAAAGATCGCGCCCAGCATTAGACCACCAGACAGGATTTGGCTCATCATCCACGCAAAGTTGCCCTGTCCACCCATTGGGAAGGCGAAGGTCAGAACAGCAACTGTCAGAATGTACGCAAGCGGAATATTTACGGAAATCACCTTGCGGTAAACAAGGTATGCGCCGCCGATGAGAAGTGCAAGTGCAGACGTCTCACCGATTACGCCGCCAGTCTGACCGAGGAACAGGTGCAGGGTATCTGCCTCTGGCAGTGCACCGCCCTTCAGAGCCGCAAGTGGAGTTGCAGTAGAGATCGCGTCTGTTACGGTCACATTGCCGAACAGCGGAATCTCTGCGCCCGGACGGGTCCAAACGGTCATAAATGCCGGCCAAGATGCCATCATAAATGCACGTCCAGCCAGTGCAGGGTTCATAAAGTTTTTGCCAATACCGCCAAACAGCATCTTTACAACGATAATAGAGAATGCGCCGCCAATCACAGGCATCCAGATCGGTGCTGCAACTGGGATATTGAATGCCAGCAGCATACCCGTTACGACCGCGGAGAGGTCGCCAATGGTGCACGGCTGGTGTACGAGCTTATTATAAAGCCACTCAAAGAATACACAAGAAATAACAGTTGCCACTGTAAGAACCAGCGCACGCCAGCCAAATGTGAGAACAGATACTGCCAGCGCAGGCAGCAGAGCCAAACACACATCTGCCATCAGGCTTCTGGTATCATCAGATGCCTTAATATGCGGCGAGGAGGTGACAACGACTTTGCTCAGATCATACATCAGTTTCTACCCCCTTACTTTTTCTCCAGATCGGCAGCTTTTTCAGCCTTTGCAGCAGCTTCTGCCTCTGCTTTTGCCTTTTCTGCGTCAGCCTTTGCCTTTTCAGCCATGCGCTGTGCCTGGATCTTGCTCTTTGTCAAGCGGAACTGTGCAACCAGCGGAATACGTGCTGGGCAGACATACGCACAGGAACCGCACTCGATGCAGTCCATTGCGCCGCAGTTAAGACTTTCTTCCAGGTTATTTGCCTGACCATAAACATTCATGTAAATCGGGAGCAGATGCATCGGGCAAGCCTCAATGCACTTACCGCAGCGGATGCACTGCGGATCTGGCACGCGCTTATCCTCTTCCTCACAGAATACAAGGAATGCATTCGTGCCCTTAAACACAGGGATATCTAGAGAGAACTGTGCAACACCCATCATTGGACCGCCCATGAGCAGCTTGTTTGGTGCTTTCTTCAGTCCATCACATGCGTCGATCAGTTTTTCGACTGGTGTACCAATACGGACTTCCAGATTCTTCGGGTTTGTAACCGCCGAACCGGAAACGGTTACGATGCGGCGTACCACTGGCATACCAGTCTGGAAGCGACGATAGATCGCGCCAGCAGTGTCTACGTTGAATACCGCACAGCCTGCGTCTGCGGGCAGCTTACCGGACGATACTTCTCGGCCGGTACAAGCATTGATGAGCTGCTTTTCCGCACCCTGTGGGTACTTACATTTAAGCGGATACAGATGCAGACGCGGATCATCCTTGATGAGCTCCTCGATCTTTGCAAAGGTATCCTGTTTGTTTACCTCAATGCCAATGATACCGCTGCTTGCGCCAATGATATCGCACAGCATTTTGAGACCGCCCACGACCTCTTCCGGACGCTCCAGAAGCAAGCGATGGTCACTTGTAATGTAAGGTTCACATTCTGCTGCATTGATCAGAACGGTATCAACGCATCCAATCGCACCCTTGATTTTGACATGTGTGGGGAATGTCGCACCACCATGACCAACGATACCAGCAGAGCGGATGGTTTCGATACGTTCATCATTTGACATCGCTGCGAAATCATATGCATGCACTGACTCATGCAGACGGTCCTCTCCATCGTTTTCGATGACGATAGACATGACCTTGCTGCCGTTCGGATGCAGACGCGGCTCAACCGCAATGACCTTACCGGAAACAGTCGCATGGACTGGTGCGCTGACAAATCCGCCAGCTTCCGCGATCATCTGCCCCATGTCAACAATGTCACCCTTTTTGACAATCGGCTTTGCAGGAGCGCCGATGTGCATAGATACTGGCAGGATCACCTGCTCAGGGGTGGGCATCGCCTCAATGGGCTTGGTGTTTGTTGCAGCCTTGTATCCAGGGTCAGCATGTGTGCCCGGATGAATGCCGCCACGAAACGTGTACACCATTTAAGATTCACCTCTCCAAATATTTTGTGTACGAAAAACAAGCGTTCAACAGCCTGAAATGCCGATCGGCTGGTCGCCTGTTTCGCTTACCAGACACTCGTTCTCCCCTGCCGCAGCTTGGGCAGAACAAGGGCGATATTCAAAAATATCACAACTTAAATTATACTCATAAAACACCACAAAAATCAACTGTTTTGACCAAAAAACTTCAACAAAATCACGTGAAAATTTGTATGTAGCCTGATCTTTCATAATTTCCCTGTGATTTGCGCAAAAATCCTCCTGCATTCCTCATGAATGCAGGAGGATTTTTATGATTTATGCATCAACTGATCACAGATAATTCGGTTTCTTCAACAGAAAATCCCTCTGAAATTTTTGGTGCATAAAGCGAAAATGGATCGGGATGCAGGTCACTTGCATAGGTGACGCGAATCGCCTTTCCTTCAGGTGCATCCACAACGGACGCACTGCCGCCATGCCGTATTGCAATTTCACAGACTGCTGGCAATCCCAATCCGGGCGTATGCCCTTCGATCTGTGGTGGAAGTCCGCTCAAAGTCCCTACACGGCTGTATGCTGTGCATAAAATTGCAAATGCATCTTCGGAAAGCACCGCACCATCGTCTGCAACTTCAAACCAAACGCAATCCGGCGCACTGCCCCACCGTATCGCGATCTGGCTCACGCCGGGCGCCTGTATTGCATTGGTCAGCAAATGATAGAGCGCCACTTTTGTCTCGTCTGATTCGCATACAACAGGAGTATATGATCCTTCGGTAATAATGGGAACACTTGTACAAGGGCGTACAAATTGGGCTGCCCATGTGCAGATTGCGCCAAGCTCTTGCTGTCTCATCGTGCGCGGCAGTCCGCTTTTTCCCTGCAAAAGCTCGATCTGCCGCATAAGCCGAAACATTTTGCACAGGGAGCGATGTCTCGTTTCCGCATCATCTAGGGCGAGCACTGATAAAGCAGTGCGTAAACGCTGCTCTGCGAGCTGGTCGCGCAGCAGTGGATAATTGGATGGTTCGGGTGCAAGATAGAGCAAATGCTCCTGTTCGCCGGGGCAAATCGTGAGCGTCACCATGCAGCCATCAATCACATCGCGTGTGCGCATATTTTCTCGCCTTGCAATTGCAATGCGGATGGTGCGCGTGGCAAGTTCCCCCAGCACTTCATAGATGGAACGCAAGGGTGGCTGCTGCAAAAGATCTTCTGCACGATCTGTCTGTGCGATAATGCGTCCTGCATTGTCTAGCCGCACGAATGCCCGGTCGGCGGCGTCCATCACACTGAGTATCTGCCAAGCGGCTGCATCACAGCCGCCCAGAAAATCCATGAACTCCATATGAAATTGTCCTCCAAGGTTTTGGCACTTGTATATACACACAAAAACATAAGTGATTTTTTATGCAGTTTGACGGTGTGTATTTGAGCACCTTTTTGCGTAAGTTTGGGCAAATTGTCTTTCTGATATTTATTATACCACGCATGCTGTATAGTTTGCAAAGAATATCATGCTTTTTTCCCATTAAATTTGACAAATATTTCACAACTTTTCTCAGTTAAGGGATTGCAGAACGTCATAAGTCTGTTGTATAATAGTTTCGGCAATGTTGAATACTTGTATTGTTTATAGGAGGAATATTGCAATGGCTATCAAAGTAGGTATCAACGGTTTTGGTCGTATCGGCCGTATGGTTTTCCGCGCTGGTCTGAAGAACCCGAACATCGAGTTCGTAGCGGTAAACGATCCTTTCATGACTCCAGACTACATGGCGTACATGCTGAAGTATGACTCTGTACACGGCCGTTATGACGGTACCATCGAGTATGATGATAACTCCATCACTGTGGACGGCAAGAAGGTTCTGTTCCACGCTGAGATGGATCCTAAGAACATTCCGTGGGGCAAGGACGGCGTTGAGTATGTTGTTGAGTCCACTGGCGTTTTCCTGACCAAGGAGAAGGCTCAGGCTCACATCGACGGCGGCGCAAAGAAGGTTGTTATGTCTGCTCCTTCCAAGGATGACACCCCAATGTTCGTTATGGGTGTTAACCAGGACACTTACACCAAGGACATGACCTTCGTTTCCAACGCTTCCTGCACCACTAACTGCCTGGCTCCGATCGCTAAGGTTCTGGACGAGGCATTTGGCATCACCGACGGTCTGATGACCACTGTTCATGCTACCACCGGCACCCAGAAGACCGTTGATGGACCGTCCAAGAAGGACTGGCGCGGCGGCCGTGCTGCTGGCGGCAACATCATCCCGTCTTCCACTGGCGCTGCTAAGGCAGTAGGTAAGGTTTATCCGAAGCTGAACGGCAAGCTGACTGGTATGTCCATGCGCGTTCCGACTCTGGACGTTTCTGTTGTTGACCTGACCGTTAATCTGGCTAAGCCGGCTAAGTACGAGGACATCTGCGCTGCTATGAAGGCTGCTTCTGAGAAGCCGCTGTCCGAGGGTGGTCTGAAGGGCGTTCTGGGTTACACCGACGAGGACGTTGTTTCTTCTGACTTCATCGGCGACGAGCGCACCTCTATCTTCGACAAGAAGGCTGGTATTGCTCTGACCGATACTTTTGTAAAGGTTGTTTCTTGGTACGATAACGAATGGGGCTACTCCAACAAGCTGCTGATGCTCATCGAGCACATGGCAGAGGTTGACGCAAAGTAAGTTTCCCTCGCAAATCAAAACCACCCGTTCAACGGGTGGTTTGAACAGACCCTATAAGGGTCTATCTCTTGTGGTTGCCCCCTTA